>JAQGLW010000021.1 GCA_028292665.1 Herminiimonas sp. | reverse complement strand
CGAACTGCTGAATGCGTTGAAAATCGCGTAATGCGGAATCAGGCTGAAAGCCTGACGCATTGACCTGAAGGGGAAATTATGGGGTGGCCGATGGGGCTCGAACCCACGACAACAGGAATCACAATCCTGGACTCTACCAACTGAGCTACGGCCACCACTGCCTGAACAACAGATTGTTTCGATAATTCAATCGAAACAACTCGCTATTATACAAACTTCGAGGCCGGCTGGCAAATCTATTGGAGCGGGCTTCGGGGCAATTGCATGAAAGCCCATGGAATGGGGATTGCTTGCAAATGGCGTTGCTGTTGCTGTTGCTGTTGCTGTTGTTGCCGTTCGCCCTGAGTAGCGCAGCGTATCGAAGGGTCTCCATACATGACCAGTCCTTCGATACGCTGCGCTACTCAGGACGAACGGATCTAGGCGCCGAGATTGGACCACTCAGGACGAACGGACCTAGGCGCCGGGCTTGCGCCACTCAGAACGAACGGACCTAGGTGCCGGGCTTGCGCCACTCAGAACGAACGGATTTCTTTTAAACGTCCTGCTCAGGACGAACGGTTACTACAGCCCCGGCTCCGCCAAGACGAACTGCTACTGTTCAACCTCCGGCTCCGCCGCGATCCGCCCGACTTCCGGCCGAAGCTTCAGCAAATTCGAAAACGCAGTCGCCAGCGAAGTCCTGCTGCCGGTGGTGAAAGCGGTCAACGTGCCTTCAACCGCAGTCTGCCGTTGCAATCCATGTTGCGCCAGCAGGCGCGCCAGTTGCCTTGCGATCGCTTCTCCGGTATCGACAATGCCGACGGGCTGTGCCGCGATGCGCCTGACGGCATCTTCAATCAGCGGTTGCACGAAAGGGTAGTGCGTGCAGCCCAGCACCAGCGTATCCGCGCCTTGACCGATCAGCGGCGCGACGTAGCGCCGTACCAGCGCGGCTGTCGCGGCGGAGCGCAACTCTCCTTTTTCAATCTGGTCGGCGAGGCCGATGCACGGCTGCAGCAAAAAACGCACGCCGGTCGCGGCCGCAACCTGTTGATGCAGCAAGGCGAACCGGGCGCCGGCAAGCGTGCGCTCGGTCGCCAGAACGCCGACGGTATGCGTTTTCGTCAATGCCGCTGCGGGTTTCAGGCCGGGTTCGACGCCGACCGTCAACAATGCCGGATAGCGCTCCCGCAATACGCCGAGTGCCGCCCCAGTCGCGGTATTGCAGGCCACTACCAAGGCTTTCGCACCGCGCTCCAGCAGGAATTCCGCAATCGCCAGCGTACGCGCAACGATCGCCTGTTCCGTTTTGCCGCCATACGGCGCGAAGCCGGAATCGGCTGCATACAGCAGATGCTCATGCGGCAGACGGGCGCGAATATGGCGCAGCACCGACAAGCCGCCGATGCCGGAATCGAAAACGCCGATCGGGGACGAAGCGGAGAATCCGGAAGGCATGCCGTCCTCTGCAGGACGGCTGCCGGACAATGGATCAGGCAACGGTGGTCAATGGATCAGACAACGCTGACCGGAATCTTGCCGACGCTGGATGCAATCCGCTCCTGCCATTCTTTCGGGCCGGTGGTGTGCACCGCCGTGCCGTTCGAATCGACCGCGACGGTCACCGGCATGTCCTTGACATCGAATTCGTAAATCGCTTCCATGCCGAGGTCGTCGAAGCCGATGACTTTCGCGCTCTTGATCGCTTTCGACACCAGGTAGGCCGCGCCGCCGACCGCCATCAGATAGGCAGACTTGTGCTTCCTGATCGATTCGATCGCAACCGGACCGCGCTCGGCCTTGCCGATCATCGACACCAGGCCGGTTTTTTCGAGCATCATGTCGGTGAACTTGTCCATCCGGGTCGACGTGGTGGGGCCGGCCGGACCGACTGCTTCGTCGCGCACCGGATCGACCGGGCCGACGTAATAAATCACGCGGTTGGTGAAATCGACAGGCAGCGTCTCGCCCTTGGCCAGCATGTCCTGGATACGCTTGTGCGCGGCATCGCGGCCGGTCAGCATTTTGCCGTTCAGCAGCAGCGTCTGGCCCGGCTTCCACGAAGCGACTTCTTCTTTGGTCAGCGTATCGAGATCGACGCGCTTCGATTTTTCGGTATCGGGCATCCATTGCACGTCCGGCCACTCGGACAGCGACGGCGGCTCGATGTACACCGGGCCGGAACCGTCGAGCACGAAGTGCGCATGGCGCGTCGCGGCGCAGTTCGGAATCATCGCCACCGGCTTCGAGGCGGCGTGCGTCGGATACATCATGATCTTCACGTCGAGCACGGTCGTCAATCCGCCCAGGCCCTGCGCGCCGATGCCGAGCGAGTTCACCTTCTGGAACAGTTCGATACGCAATTCCTCGGTTTTGTTTTGCGGGCCGCGCTTGAGCAAGTCATACATGTTGATGTCTTCCATCAACACTTCCTTCGCCATCAGCATCGCTTTTTCCGCAGTGCCGCCGATGCCGATGCCGAGCATGCCCGGCGGACACCAGCCTGCGCCCATCGTCGGCACGGTTTTCATGACCCAGTCGACCAGCGAATCGGACGGATTGAGCATCGCGAATTTCGATTTGTTTTCGGAGCCGCCGCCTTTGGCCGCGACCTGCACATCGATCGTGTTGCCCGGCACCAGTTCGACGTGCACCACCGCCGGCGTGTTGTCGTTGGTATTCTTGCGGGTGAAATGCGGATCGGCCACGATCGACGCGCGCAGCTTGTTGTCGGGATGATTGTAGCCGCGGCGAACGCCTTCATTGATCGCGTCGGCGAGCGAACCTTTGAACCCCTCGAAGCGCACCTCCATGCCGACCTTCAGAAACACGTTGACGATGCCCGTGTCCTGGCAGAGCGGACGGCGACCTTCGGCGCACATGCGCGAGTTGGTCAGGATTTGCGCGATCGCATCTTTCGCAGCCGGGCTTTGCTCCGCCTCGTACGCGCGCGCCAGGTGCTGGATGTAATCGACCGGATGATAATAGCTGATGTACTGCAGCGCGGCGGCAACGGATTCGATCAGGTCTTCTTGCTTGATGGTAGTCATGATGGCTTTGATTGAGGTTCAATGAGGAGGTCTGGATTGATTCTGTGTGCCGGTCATGATCCGGTCGCTGTAGGCGATCGCCAGCGCGGAAAACAGGAACACGACATGGATGCCGGTTTGCGCCAGCAGCGTCTTGGCGTCGTACGCATTGGCGTTGATGAACGTCTTCAGCAAATGGATCGACGAAATGCCGATGATCGCGGTGGCGAGCTTGACCTTCAGCACCGATGCGTTGACATGCGACAACCATTCCGGCTGATCCGGATGCGATTCCAGGTTCATGCGCGACACGAAAGTTTCGTAGCCGCCGACGATCACCATGATGAGCAGGTTCGAGATCATCACCACGTCGATCAAGCCTAGCACCACCAGCATGATCGTGCTTTCATTGAGTTTGGTCGGTTTGATCGCGCCGTCGATGGCAACCGCATCGAGGATATGCTGAAGCGCGGACTGGTTGCCCATTGCGGCGCCGATCAGGTCGGATAATTCGACCCAGAAATGGAAAACATAAACGCATTGCGCAAGGATCAGGCCGAGATACAGCGGCAATTGGAGCCAGCGCGTCATGAAGATGAAGCTTGCCAGCGGGCGAATCGGTTTTTTTTCGGAGAGGGCAGGCGTTTCTTTAATTTTCATCATGCGCTTTTATGTGATTTGCAGCAAAATACAATCCGGCATTTTACACTTTTCGGCTGTTTCCTTGCGCAAAGGACTCCGCTGCCGAGCCTGGCCGGTTGCATCCGGACAAACCGCGACGCGTATCGGCCGGCATTCCTGAAATCGGGACGTCGATCAATGGAACGGCTGCTCGCGGGTGCTGCAGGCAATGTCAATCGGGCAAATCGGGCGGCGAGTGAAAAGAACCGGCTATCATGTGATACTAACGACCGGAAATGCGTTTTGCGTAAGGCTAGAGTAAGTGTAAAAGCCTATCGTTGGCGTCGAACAAATATTCAAGCAGGAGACAATCATGGCAGACATAGAAACCCTCAAGCAGGAAAGCCGCACTTTCGAGCCCTCTGCGGCATTCATGAAGAACGCGACGATCTCCGGCATGGATGCCTATCGTGCGATGTGCGCGGAAGCCGAACGCGATTACGAAGGGTTCTGGGCCAGGCTCGCGCGTGAAAACCTCGACTGGCACAAGCCGTTCACCAGGACGCTCGATGAATCCGACGCACCGTTTTACAAGTGGTTTGAAGACGGCCAACTGAACGTCTCCTACAATTGCCTCGACCGCAATCTGGAGAACGGCAATGCCGACAAGGTCGCGATTATTTTCGAGGCAGACGACGGCCAGGTGACCAGGCTCACCTACAGGGAATTGCATCGGAAAGTCTGCAAATTCGCCAACGGACTGAAATCGATCGGCATCAAAAAAGGCGACCGCGTCGTCATTTACATGCCGATGTCGATCGAAGGCGTGGCCGCGATGCAGGCCTGCGCCCGTATCGGCGCGACGCACTCGGTCGTGTTCGGCGGCTTCTCCGCCAAATCGCTGCAGGAACGCATCATCGATGCCGGCGCGGTCGCGGTCATCACTGCCGATGAACAAGTGCGCGGCAGCAAGCATTTGCCGTTGAAGGCGATTGTCGATGAAGCGATCGGGCTGGGCGGCTGTGAAGCGATCAGGAATGTCATCGTCTACCAGCGCACCAAAGCCGGCGTCAACATGGCCGCCGGCCGCGATATACCGCTGGACGAACTGGTCGCCAAACAATCCGACGTCTGCGAACCGGAATGGGTCGGCGCCGAGCATCCGCTGTTCATTCTCTACACATCCGGTTCGACCGGCAAACCGAAGGGCGTCCAGCATTCTTCCGGCGGCTACCTGCTGTGGGCGGCGCTGACGATGAAATGGACCTTCGACATCAAGCCCGACGACGTGTTCTGGTGCACGGCCGACATCGGCTGGGTCACCGGCCACAGCTACATCGCGTACGGTCCGCTCGCGGTGGGCGCGACGCAAATCGTATTCGAAGGCATACCGACCTATCCGAACGCAGGCCGTTTCTGGAGCATGATCGCCAAACACAAGGTGAGCATTTTCTACACCGCGCCGACCGCGATCCGCTCGCTGATCAAGGCTGCCGACGGCGATGCCAGTATTCATCCGAAGCAATACGACCTGTCGTCGCTGCGCCTGCTGGGTTCGGTCGGCGAACCGATCAACCCGGAAGCGTGGATGTGGTACTACAAGAACATCGGCGGCGAACGCTGCCCGGTCGCCGACACCTTCTGGCAAACCGAAACCGGCGGCCACATGATCAGCCCGTTGCCGGGCGCGACCCCGATGGTGCCGGGTTCATGCACGCTGCCGCTGCCGGGCATCATGACGGCGATCGTCGATGAAACCGGTCACGACTTGCCGGACGGGCAGGGCGGCATCCTGGTCGTCAAGCGTCCATGGCCGTCGATGATCCGCACGATCTGGAACGATCCGGAGCGCTTCAAGAAAAGTTATTTCCCCGAAGAATTCGGCGGCACGATGTACCTCGCAGGCGACGGCGCGATCCGCAACAAGGAGACCGGCTACTTCACGATCACGGGCCGCATCGACGATGTGCTGAACGTATCCGGCCACCGCATGGGCACGATGGAAATCGAATCCGCGCTGGTCGCCAACCCGATCGTCGCCGAAGCGGCAGTCGTCGGCAAGCCCGACGAAACCACCGGCGAATCGATCTGCGCATTCGTCGTGCTGAAGCGCAGCCGTCCGACCGGCGACGAGGCAAAGCAGATTGCCAAGGAATTGCGCGACTGGGTCGCAAAGGAAATCGGTCCGATTGCCAAGCCGAAAGAAATCCGCTTCGGCGACAACCTGCCGAAAACCCGTTCCGGCAAAATCATGCGCCGGCTGTTGCGCGTATTGGCGAAGGGCGAAGAAATCACGCAGGATGTCTCCACGCTCGAAAATCCGGCGATACTGGAGCAACTCAAGCAAGCCCAATAAGCCGGCAAAATCAGGGAAGAGCCGTCGCGGCGACCGGCTGCGGCGGCTTTTTTACGCCCTTTTGCGGCGTGTCAGATTGAAAACCGGCATTTTTTGTCCGAACTTTTGCTATAATCGGCGGCTTCGCCAAAAAGATATGCGGCGAAGAACAAATTCAGGAGAGATGGATGAGTGGTTTAAGTCGCACGCCTGGAAAGCGTGTATAGGTTCATAGCCTATCCGGGGTTCGAATCCCCGTCTCTCCGCCAGGAAACAGTCTAACGAAGTCCAGCAACGTCCAATAACCCGCCTCATGCCCCGTGCTGCTGCGGGTTTTTTGTCGATTATCGTCTAATAGCGTCCGTTGACATCTACCGGTTTTGCGGCCATGATTGGTGGCATGCCTCCAAAGGAAAAAGGCGCATGCCCTCAAAATGCCCAAGCTCGCCACCCCGCTCACTGACGTCCAGGTAAAGAACGCGAAAGCGAAAGACAAGCCGTACAAGCTGGCGGACGGCGGCGGCATGTACCTGGAAGTCATGCCGACCGGATCCAAGTTCTGGCGACTGAGCTACCGGCAAGTGAACGGCAAGGCGAACCGGCTGACGTTCGGGTCCTACCCCGAAACGACACTCGGCGAGGCCCGGGAAAAGCGCACGGCAGCGCGCCGCCTGCTGAATGACGGCATTGATCCTGCAAAACATCGCGACGACCGCAGGCGCCTCGCCGAAGAAAAGGCCGCCCACACGTTCGAGAAAGTCGCACGGGAATGGCACCAGAACAAGATAGCCTCGTGGAGCCTGCGCACGGCCAAGAACACGTTGCACCGGCTGGAAGTCGATATCTTCCCGGCGATCGGCCGTCTTCCGATTGCCGAAGTCTCCCATCAACAACTGATTGTGGCGCTACGCAAAATAGAAGCGCGCGGCGCCCATGAAGTGGCGCACCGGATCAAGGCCACCTGTGCTCAGGTATTCAGTTACGCGATTCAATCCGGACTGGCCGACCGGAATCCTGCGGCCGACATGAAGGATGTCCTCAGGCCGGTGGCGGCAGGCCATTTTGCGGCAATCGACACCGATGCGCTGCCAACGTTCCTGTCCGTGCTGAACGAAAATGAAGCGCGCATGCTGAAACCGACGCGCATTGCCCTTCGTCTGATGATGCTGATCTTCGTACGAACCAGCGAGCTGATTGAAACCCCGTGGAGCGAGATCGACCTGGAAAAAGGGGAGTGGATCATTCCATGGCAGCGGATGAAGCGCGGCAAGCTGACTGTTAATCCGGACAGGACCAACCATCATGTCTGCCTTTCGGCGCAGGCGCTTGCACTGCTGCACGATCTGCACACCGTCACCGGTGGCGGCAAATTCCTGTTTCCGAATCAGCGCGATCACGAAAGGCCGTTGAGCAACAATGCGATCCTGAAAGCGCTGGAGCGGATGGGTTACAAGGGCCAGATGACCGGCCACGGCTTCCGGGCACTCGCCATGAGTACCATCAAGGAGCGCCTTGGGTACCGCCATGAAGTCGTCGACCGCCAGTTGGCCCATGCACAGAAAGATAAGGTAGCAAGCGCCTACGATCGGGCGCAATTCCTGGCAGAGCGCAAAGTAATGATGCAGCAGTGGGCAGACTACTTGGATGGGGTCGCTTCGGGCAATACGGTCGCGGGAAAATCCGGCCGTCAGGTGTAACAGAGGTGCAGCGTCATAGCGATATCTGTCTGCAGTCTGCATGCCGGCAGACACGGCACATCCGTGTTCAGGAAAACTACGGTCAGACATTGCGCGCCAATGCCCGGATTCGCTCGCCGCAAGCCGTAGCGCAACAGGCTACCGCTCGCCTCGCCACGCAAATAAGGTGACTCCACTCAGATAATGAAGATGTCGCTGTCTCGTTGCAGATAGCGGATGATGCAAGCGCTATCTAATCTTCTGATTTTCAAACCATTTTAGGAACAGTTCACCCCGCTATGACAAATCCCCTGAAACCAATACCAGTAGAATTTTTGGCTTCTTTGCTGGAGCTGATGATATTTCCGTCCCCTCCCGAACCCAAAAAGAACGCACCCAAATCTTTGCGGGTTAAAAATTTTTTCATGCAGCTCGTTGCGAACGGCAACGATGTCAGAGCTCAGCCCGGGATCGAAATTATAACTAATACATCCGGTTTTGGAAGCGAGCTAAACAAAAAAATTTTCGATGAAATCGTGGAACCTAAATTCAGAGGATTGCAAATCGGTGCGATGCTTTATGGCTTGTATTGGATGTCGCGATATCCCGATGATCGCGACTACGCGACAAAAAAGTTTGCGGCGAAAATGGTGGCTCCGCCGACATTCAAAAATATTTTGCGCTCTGAAAAAATCCTCGATCATGTCGATGAATTCGCTTCCGTTGCACATTACTGGGCGGCGTTCCTGCTTGTAGTGCGTCCATCGAATTATTCCGGATTGACCGAAGAAGGCTATGTGCTTGAAGAAGGAACTCAGGACTCGCTCTGGGATTTCGTTGAAACCGTAGACATGTCGACTTTTCTCAGCAACGCAAACGGGTTCCTTACATTTTTAAGCAAGTATACCCATCCATTGACAAAAACGAGGCAAGCATTTTCTAGGATTGAAACATATCACTGGTTGCCCCCGCCTCGTTCGATTGAACAGATAACAGAAACAAACATTATCCCAAATATCTGGAGTGCCGATTATCCATTTGCATCCTTAAAAAAAACGGCCGATGAACAACGGGCTAAGAAGCTGAAAATTGGAAAAGAAAATTACGATAAAATCTATTCATCAAATAAAAAAATTGTCAAGAGATCTAAATAATAAAGTCGTAGAAAAGATCACCACCAGTCTCTAAAATTTCTTTCGTTAATTCATGACGAAAGGAAATCAAAATGGAGCGCAACAGAAATTACCAGAGGCGTCCCGCCGACGGTCCGGTTATTCCACTTATCAGTACGAACCCCGATCTTTGTATTGAGCTTGAAGAATTGCTGCGGCGTGTCCGAAGCATTACCAATGATCGTGTACTGCGCCTTCCCCAAGTTGCTGCGAAAACTGGTCGTGCACCAGCGACGATCTGGAAGGACGTCGCCGATCTCATCTGGCCTGCGCCTTTCCGTATTGGCGAAAGGGCGGTCGGCTGGCTCCAATCCGAAATCGATGCCATTATCGAGGCGAGGGTATTTGCTTCCCGCAGCGCCCAGCCGTTAGATATGCGCGTGTTCGTCGCGCGACTGACGGCCCCTAAACGCGGTGGGGGCTGATATGGCCGCTCTACCCAAGAAGCAATCTCCCGGCATTAACATGCCGAAGCCCCGGAAAAAAGTGCTGAGCACCTGCGGTGATTTCCTTACTTATTCCGATGGCCTGTATATAGGGTCGCCGGACAACAAGATCAAAATCAGTTCGCCATTGCGGGTCCTCGGCAAGTCCGCGAGCATCGACGGTGGCAATCTTCGATACGTTATAGCCGTCGAGACTGTTTTAGAAAACGAGCTGCATATCGACGTTCCGGTTTCAATGACTTACCAGCCATCAAAACTTGCGGATGAATTGATGAACAAGGGCGGACTCCGAATCGAACCTTTTCCGGCAAGCCGCCAGCACTTGGTTGACTACATTCGCAGTAGTTGCCCTCCTGACATTTTCTTCCGGTCCCAGAAGGAAGGTTGGGTTGCACTCGGAAGCGGCGAACACGGATACATCGTGGATAAAAAGGTATTCTCAAAGAAGAATATCTCGACGGATCTGATTCTCGACGTCGGAATGCAATCACGCTTTTCGCGGGCTGGCATGTGGACTACATGGCAAGAGACAGCAAACCATTGCGACCGAAATCCGATATTGATGACGATGCTGTGCGGTGCCTTTTCGTCAGCGTTGCTTGCCCCGATGGGCCGGGATTCTTCCTTTCTTATGCTTGTTGGGCCGTCGAGCACGGGCAAATCAACGGCGCTGAAGCTTTGTAATTCGCTCTACACGCATCCTGATCACTTGCTTACCTGGGAAGGTACTGCAAACGGAATTGAAGCCGCAATTCTTCAACATGCAGACATGCCTGTTTGCCTGGACGAAATCGGGCAGAGCGATGTCGAGATTCTCGGTGGCTTGGCATATCTGTTAACAAACGCTGCCGGAAAGCTGCGGGCCAAGGCGAATTCTGAATTGGCGGAGGTGAAGCGGACCCGGACCATAGTACTGTCGGCAGGGGAGGAGAGCGCGATTGACCGGATGGATGATGCGGGCAAGACGACAAGGTTAGGCCAGTATGCCCGATTCATCTCGATTCCGGTAAAGGAGCCTCATGGTGCCTTCACCGACCTGCATGGTTTAGAAACGGGCGCGGCATTTGCTGAATTCCTTAACCAAAATATGCGGAAAGCATACGGGGTTGCATGGCTAAAGTATGTTGAGCACATTGCGCATATTGAACCGGAACTTCTCCAAGATTTTGAGCAGGTATGCAATACGATACGAAGCCGACTGGTTGACGGCATTGACGTGCCAAAGGCTGACGGCGTATTCGCACGGGTGCTGGATCAGTTTTCTCTTTTCGCCTTCGCGGGCTTCATGGCTCAGGCAGCAAAGGTCGTCGTGTGGAAGAAGAGTGAAGTCATTCATGCAGTAAGGCATTGCTTTGGCCTTTGGTTCCAAGAATACCAAAAGCGTTTTACCAACCCGAATTTTGCGGTGCTAGAAGAGTTGCGGTATTTATTACAGGCCAACAGACACCGGCTACCTCCCCTGTCTGCGTACGGCGACAAAACGAAGCACACTGACGTGGGATTTGTGTACCGGCCGCGTGACGATAAAGAATCAGTGCTGCTTATTTTTCCTGGTTTCTTACATAAAAAACTCGGCGGCAAACTCAGTAAAAGTGCATTGGATGCCATTTTGGTTCAGTCCGGATACCTAATTCCAGGTTCGCGCAATATCCCGACCAAGCAAGTGCGTATTCCTGGAACGGCCAACAGACGCGTTTCATTCTATGTACTCAAACGCGCCATTCTCGGCGAACAAACCGACGCGGAATGCTGATTTTGTGATTCTCTGCCGATGTCTGCAAGTCATGCAGACATCGCGGCAGGAACGCGGCGCTTGGTATGCCCAAACATGGTTTTCTGTTGGCAGTCTGAATTCAGAATGCAGGCATTTTGCATACTAGCTGATCTTGCCTATTTCTTATCCCTATTACCTAACCTGAGCACTGACGATCATGATTGATTTACTTGATTTCGTAATTCGCATTCGGCACAAGCCGTTTGGAACGGTACGCCTTCTAAAACGTGAAGGCGGGACGTATGGCGTCACAAAACACTTGTCAAAGAAGGTGAGCCTTTTCGACGACGGAGCGCTTATGCTCGTGACATCAATAAAAAACGGTACAGAGATTGCGATTCGCTGTTGCCCCGGAAAGGTGCTGCAAGGCCATAATATTTTCGGCACCGATTACTTGAATGGGCTCGCCATCAAGCTTATTGAATACGTGCTGGCTGTTCTTGATCTTGAGGCGGACCAAGCGCAATGGACCGCTTGGAAGGACGGGGACTTTGAAATTCGTGCTGTTGACATCACTTATCGCTTTGCCCTGGACTCGCACCTTCTCCTTTCCCGTTTAATTGCGCACCTTGCCCGCACCATGCCGATGAAATACCTGCCAACGCCGATTTGCCCGGGCATCGGTGTGCGTATGTCGGTTGCAGAGCGACGGGTGGAGTGGCTGTTCTACGATAAGCAGCTTGAGTTTGCGGATAAGCGATTCAAGGAGGCGAAGTATCTGGAGGCGCTAATCGGCGACGATGCGGCTTGCGCGATGATCGAAGCCCTCCTACCTCAGGAAGCGTCGCAGAACATACGTACCGAACTGAAATTGGGTAGTGGATTCCTGCAAATGAACAACTTAAACACTGGTTCGAAATGGACCAAAGAACGGGTCAAAGAAATATATTTCGAGGAGCTGAAATTCCTTCGTCTGGATGCTGTGCCGTCTATTGCGCATGGCAAAGTGCTGCTGGATCGGCTTACCGATCCTAAACTGCGGCAGACATTTCTCGGATGGCTTTGCGGTGAGGATTTGAGCACCTATGGCAACCCGCAAACGCTGCGGCTTCGTCGCTACGCGATCCTCGAAATTATCAACATCGATATCTTGCTCGATGTCATGCCGCTGAACGACCCGCCTTGCAAGATGGCCGATGTCTTTAATGTGGACAACAAGCTGCCCGATTTCCCTGATTGGGTTACGCAATACCCTGCGGTGGCTTATAAAGGACGAGACCTCCCACGCGTACGGAAGAAACGCGAGTCGTAATCCGTAATCAATCGACCTGACGGCACGCCGTTTCATCTTCCACTCCGCAACGGCGCCGCCTCCTTTCCCTGCCATCACAGCGGGAGAACGCATCGCTACCTGCCCCACTACTGCGCAAGTCGCATTTTCTCCGCGCATGCCAAGTTTACGCATACCTGTTCCAGGGCGCCTTACATTTTGTCCATCCTGCCGCCTGATTTCTCGCCCGGATCTTGCTCAGAAAGGCACTGGTTTGCGTGAAAAAACGCAGAAACTCACTTCGGCGAACGGAGAAATCCGTCCATAAAGTCGGTTAAAAGGCGATAAATATTGGCAAAAAGCTAGAAATATGATTAAAAGTAGCATTTACTAAAACGAATGTTGGCGGTAAGAAACATGATATAATAACAACAATGCACTGCTGCTAGCAGCAGTTAATCGAAGCATACCGGCAGTCGATATTGTTTCTTTTATGCAATTTTTCAGGCGGTGCAGAAATGCCGTGCGTGCTTGCAGCGACGCTGCGACTATTGCCTGCCCATGTCCCCGACAAGGAGCCGACCATGCCACAATTGCCTGAACAACCGGAAAAAGCGTTGTCGCCGCCGATCGCGTATTCTCCCGACGCGGCGCGGCTGTTTGAACTCGGATGCATCGTCGCCACCCCGGCTGCCCTGGACCTGCTCAATCAAGTCAATATCCGGCCAAGCGACCTGCTTTGGCGGCACGAGCGGGGCGACTGGGGCAATATCGACAATGACGATGCGGTACTGAACCGTTGTGCGGTCCACTCCGGCGGGCGCGTGCTCTCGTCGTATGCGCTGGGGGAGGGACGGCGGCTGTGGATCATTACCGAGCATGACCGCAGTGTCACGACGTTGCTGCTGCCCGAGGAGTATTAAGATGCAGCATGCTTTTCTCGTGCAGCGGTACTGTCCGCAGTTGCGCATCGCCGGCCGGCCTTCGGTGCTGCGCAATGAACGGGGAATCCCGGTTTTCTGCAAACAGGGGTTGTGGGACGGCGCATGCGGCCTGTACTGCGCAGCGATGGCGCTTGCGCTGCTGGGTTATATCCCGAATGTCAAAGCCCTGCCGTTTTCCCGCACCGGCGTAGCGCAGCGGCTATGGGCCGCGGGGCGGGAAAACTACTTCGACGGCCTGACGTGCCGCGCGTTGACGGCAACGCTTGCCGCGCTGGACACGGACCTTCGGATACGGCATTGCGCAGGGGGACACCGCAGGATCCTCTCTTTCATGCAGGAACGGCTAAGCAGGAGCGAACCGGTGATCGTCAGCTGGCGCACCCGAAATAACTCCGCGCATCACTGGGTTCTCGCGATCGGTCTTCAGGGATGGCAGGCCGGACGCACCTTTTCTGCCGACACCGTTCTCGTGATCGACCCGGACGCGAACGAGCCGCAGTTCAGCGGCTGCAACGGCTGGCTGCGGTTCAATGAGCATCCGGCGCCGCGCCATGCCGCGTTCGTTGCCTATGAAAGCAATGACGATTACCGGCGCGCCGTCACCCTGACCGGCGCAATTGCGTTGCAGGCCGGCTGACCGTCGGTTTTTCCCGAAATTGCAGGGAAAGACTGTTTCTGCGAACGGGAAGGATGCATGTGGCTGGTGTGCCCGGCAACGTACCTTCCAGCCTATGGGCAAAATATCCGACCAAGTCTCTACTCCGGCCGGATCCATTGCCGGAATGATCGTCCTGGCGAGGCCGACTGTAGCAGCAGCGGCGAGGGCACCTTATGGGAGGAACAGCGGCCTTGCAGTTTCGGTCAGCATGTACCTGAGCCGCGATGCTTTTAGGGGATGAACACTTCAGTGGCGGCAAAGCGGTTCGCCTGCCCCGAATGCGCGTTTACCGCACAGCCGCCACACGTCACGGGACGACACGAAGGCAGCACCCGGCTATTCGTCCATGCCCCGGCGGCACTGGTTGGAGGGTGGGATCGGCATCATCCGCAGGACCATGCGGGAATCGAGGTGCCTGAACCGCGATGGTTTCCTCCTGCCGTATTGCCTGAGGACGAAATGGTCATTCGCCGGACCTCAAGTTCGCATTGACCGCACAGCCTATACACGGAAGAGGTGGTAACGAAGGCGGCTCCTGCTCGGTTGTTGAAGCCTCTGCGACGCTGGTTTGAGGCTGGGATCGGCATCATTCGCACGAACGGCAAGAATCGATGTACCTGAGCCGCGAGAATTTCATCCTGTTGCGCTTTCATATCTACATAGTCGTTCGGCGCACGATAAGTTTGCCGTTGCCGCACAACCTCCACACGGAACAGGTGTACAGGAGCACAAAGACGCTTTAGTTATCTGCTTATCGGAGTCTGGACTTAGCTGGTTTGAGGGTGGGACGGGCCGGATTGACACGTCGGGCATAGCCGCCCGGCGGCATCGTCAGCCTTACCGGCATGAAAAGAGGTCTGGAAGCGTGAAATCCGGCGCATGGCACAGGTTGGCGAGGGTTTAAACCGAGGGATTCGCCACCCCGCGCTCGATCTGGGAAATGTCGGTTCGGTCAACGGCGCCGTAGCGATGTGGGACTGGAATGAGAAAAAACGGCGGCGGTATCGATCCGCATGTACCTGAGCCGCGATGGTTTTGCCGGATCAACGCGCCCGAGTTGGCAACACCGTTCGCTTGCCTTAATTCTGCGTTTACTGCACTGCCTCTACACGGTAGGAAAGCATTCTGCGCGAACACCGGATGCCTGCCTGAATAACAGGCGCCCGTCCTGGGCGCTGCTTTTGCCCGTATAGCATCCGTTTCCGCACAGCTTCCACACGGAACGGTTGCCCCTAAGCGGCGATTCTGGTTACTTGTTTTGGCTTTTGCATTTTTTGTGACCGTCGTAATCAGTTCACATGCGTTTGCAGCACCGGTAGATGAACAATATGATGCGCACTTGCTAGCTAATTGGAGTGATCCACTTACGATTGACTATGCTCTGGTTGTGCAGGGAATCGGTGGAGTACAGAAGAAGGAGTGACCTCCGAGCGGGACAATCAGCAATATTACCTTGGGTGCGTATTTGAACTGGGAGCGTAACGCTAGCAGTGAATGGAAGGATGAGTTGTGGAATGCTTTAGGTATGCAAAACAAGAATGCTGTATTTAGATAGGGCACGCCTCCTTCCCGGCATATCCGTTTCCGCCTACTATAAAGCGAAGGCGATCTGCGGTTCGGTGAACTTGCTCTTCTTCATGACATGACTCCTGGTGATCAGGTGAAAAATCATGCCGGAAATTCTACTTTCAATTGGGACTGTTTATTGGGATAGGGGCAGCACAACCATGGCGCCTAGTATCGCTCGGTCAGCGTACTTGCGCCGGCAACGAATGTGCGACACCATCCACCCCCGTCAGTTGCGCCGTCCGCTACTTCGTGAATTTCACGTCAAAAATCGAAATTCGGCTTACATTTTCAAGCCAAAGTTCGTCGTTGTGTTCTATCAGCGTGCCGCCGACGCGAAGATCCCTGGAATCCCATTCACGAATAGTGCGTACTTCGGCTTCGTCATCCTCGGCAATGCACATCACCATGATGGCGCGATAACCGTCCCGGATCAGATTGACGTGCCTGCGCCTCTCTGCGGCCCCTAGAGATCTATCCCTCTCGTCCGCGCGTGATACCCAGCTATAGTACTTCCCGCCAAGCTCGCTGAATTTTTTTGTCCCATCAAGCCACACTCGTAACACGACAGTCCTATCCTGCTCACGCACCGCCCCCCAGGACCACATTGGGTTATTCAGCGGTGCGCCCAGTTCTTCGAATAACGCTTTCATTGTCATCGTTTTTTCCTTTAGTTCATCAGGCCGGCAATGAACCTGCCGGCAGTTTGGATCGACAAATCACTGTTCAGGCAGTTCGCGTAATAATTCAGGTGGGGAATCACAACAAATCGCCCTCCATTGTATGTCGCATAATAGATCCGCCTGAGTCGACCGTTTTCAGTGAATTGGTATTGGCGAAGCGGGACCTCGGCACCGAAATACGCGCGGCTAAATTCGCGTGCGAACGAGTTTCCGACACCGATGAAGAGGCGTGGGCGATATTGCTCGACAGCCCGTGCAATTGCCGGAATACGGTTCTCATTGCACCAACGGACGTAATCGTCCTTGCCCTCGAATCCGGTCTCCTCGGCTGCTCCACCAGACCACAACGCCACTTTCTGTGCGGGATAGGGAAACAGATTGCCCTTAAAGTATCCCTTGTTTCCCGGTACCCAGGGCTGATGGCGCCGCGCAAACTCCTCTGAGCGTTCGACTGGTTCGCCGTGAATCGCGGCGAGAAGTTTGAAGGCTTTTTGGTTGAACTGGTACGTCAGCTGCTTGTCGATGGAGTAGTCGCGCAGCTCTTTTGAAACCGCCGGTTCCTGCTCAATATTCGTTGCGTCGCCATGCTCTATTCCAAAGAGCCAGAGAGACGGGGTTTCCGGGGTGCCCGGGTCACCACCATCGCCGCCTTCGAGCGGGTCGATCGCCCATCCCTCGAACAGTTCTCGCCTGGACGGTGCAAGGATTGCCTGTCTCAAGCCAAGGGCATGCACGGTCAGCTGACGCGTTCCGTTTGCCGATTGGGCGGAAATAATGCCTTCTGTTTCTAAAGCCCGAATCAGTATCACGGCCGCTTGGTAACCCAGGCGAAAATGCCGTTGCAACAGGGAGGCCGACACCGCGTTGCGCCGGATGATCAGTTGCGTTGCTTCGCGGACCAGTTCGTTCGCCGGGTTAAAGTCTTGGATATGTTGAGCCATCATGTCCTCAAATTAGGTACGGAGAGGCACTATGCCTCTCCCACCAATAACAGCATTTCAGTGCTGCTAACCTTCGCCGGCTCCCAAACAAAATAGTTATATAGGATCTTGTGTTTATGATTTATCGGTATATGTCGGTCACGCAGGTGATGAACAAGTAGGCAAAATCAAAGTGGGAGACGTAATGCCCTCTTTTTGCCCCGAGCGTGTGCGGGACGAACTTAAACATTTTCTAAATGTGCGCCGGTTCGTTATCCCTTTCGAAGAAGCAGGGCTGTTAGGGCTCGCTGGAAGGTCAAGCTTGAGTCGGAACCAAAGCAGACCTGAAGTTCTGTATTCAGCCATGTTGGCTTAGACTAGCGGTTGTTCATCATCCAGGAGGCTTACCCATGACACTTGCGATGCATTTCACCCAACCGTCTGCAGGAAACATTGATACGAAAGCACCATTGATTTACATGTGGGAGATACATACCGCATCCGGCACGTTGATCGGTAGATATGTCGGCAAGGCGGATAGCGGGCAGGAACGTCCAATGGGCCATTACAGGCGGAACGTGAACAAATTGCTCAAAGGCCTTCCCTATCGAAACGGAAAGCCCTACCGCCGAATTCACCATGCGCTCGCTGAGGCGACAAGCGCAGGACATGCAATCACGCTGCAGTATCTTTGCAATGTCGACCCGGGCGAAAACATCTTTGAGATTGAAATGCACTATATCCGCAAGTACGGATGCCTTGCAGCGGACGGCATTGGTCTGAACGGCCGCAGCAGCATGCCGCGGCCAGAGACCTGCAAGAGCAGGCAGCCGGAAAGCAAAATTACGTCTGACATGGAAGATCATGGCAGCGGTGAGCTGGAACAGGTCAGGTGCTATGTGGAAGCAAACCACAAGGAACTACGAGGTGAAAAACGGTCGCGGCGATATTCTGTTTTTGTTGGGGACAAAAGAATCTTGCGCGCTTCGCAGTCAGGTCCCAAGGCAAAAGTACGTATCAAGCTGGCGGTGTCGTCCCTACTGGACCGAACGCTCAGGGAGTTTGCCTGGGATGGGACCGAGATACAACTGAAGCATTGCATTGACAGCGAGCTTCACCGCTACCGGCAAGACAGGTGAAATAAAGCCAAGAGCACTAACTTTCATTCCAGCCAGAGAGCAAGCCCGTCGGGAATGAAGACGACGATGGCCGGTGGAGGCCAGTTGAAGCCGGCGGTGCCAGCTCCGGTATCGGGTCCGGATGTTGAACGTTATCTGGAACAAATCAAAGTAGCAAAGGGGAAAACCTGGTCAGGCAGGGGTGATGCTGGTGGATATCCCCCCATTGCGGTACAGGGCTAGGCTCAAATCGTGATGTCAATATTCGGCGGCTTTACACCGAATGCCAATGTCAAGCCTCCCTTCGCTTGGGCGAAGGTAAATGGTTTTAGGCCTGAGTCGGTTGCCTTGCCGGCTGGAGTCGCTTCAGGCATAGGTTCAAACTTGTGTGGATCCAGGGCGGTGTTTGTGTCCTCAAGCGTGGTGTAATACACGGGATTGCGGTTGCCAGGCCATTTCATAATTTGTAGCGATGGACATGCTTTCACAACTTTTTATAAAAATTATTTTGGCGGTGTGATGGCTGTATATGTAGATGATGTGAGGATTGCATGGCGTCAAAATCGATGGTGCCATCTTGTCGCTGACTCGTTAGAGGAGTTGCATGCCTTTGCTTCAAAACTCGGCTTAAAGAGAGAGTGGTTCCAGACTCATGCCTCTTATCCTCATTATGATGTGACGTTGAGATCACGAGATCAGGCGTTAGCAATGGGCGCTCACTTGGGAACCCGCGCTGTAATCATTGGATGCGCGAAGGCCCTTAGGCTACAACTCGAAAATGATACTGTCGATGTAAGAGCGGCCCAGCTTTCTCTCTTTTAACTTATAAAGATAGTGCTTTGATATAACACTACTCTCAGGCAATATGTTGTCGAAAGGTTACGGTGTTTATGTTTGATCAGCAATTGAGGCCACATGTATATAACTGCCAGAACTCTAGACGATTTGCTGCGGAAAGTTTATGAGCTTCTTCTTAAAAGCACTAATCATTTTGAAGCATCGAAGGGACCACTGACGGAAATTCCGGGCGTCTTGCTCAAGATACGCAATCCGCGCACGCGGCTAAGTAGAACCGAGAAGCGTGGCCGATTGTTCTCCTGTCTCGGTGAATTGATTTGGTATTTAGCTGGAACTAACAAGCTCGAATTCATCCGCTACTACATACCTGAATACAGCGAATCGTCTGACGACGGAGATACCATTTACGGTGGATATGGTCCCCGCCTATTTGGTAAGGGCGAGAACAATCAGGTGTTCAATGTCATTCAGCTTTTAAAAGCAAAACGAACTTCTCGCCAGGCGGTAATCCAGTTGTTTTCTGGCGCTGATTTATTGAAGCCAAGGAAAGATATTCCTTGTACCTGCACTATGCAGTTCATGGTCCGTAACGATCGACTTCACATGTTCACAACTATGCGGTCAAACGACGCATATCTTGGTCTTCCACACGATGTTTTTACCTTCACAATGTTGCAGGAAATCATTGCTAGATCGCTTGGCGTCGAACTGGGAGAGTACAAACACGCAGTCGGCAGCCTTCATCTCTATGACAAAGACATAAAAGCAGCGACTCAGTATCTATCCGAGGATTGGCAATCAGAAGTCCCCATGCCAGCCATGCCAATAGGTGACCCTTGGCCCTCGATTAAGATGCTACTTAAAGCGGAAGAGAACATTAGGAATGGTAAAGAGGTTGGTTTGAATAGCCTTTCTCTAGATTCGTATTGGAGAGACCTCGTACGAATTCTCCAGATATACAATTACACTGCAGACCCGCAAAAAATGCCCAAGGTGGCCCCGCTGAGGAAACAGATGACATCTGATGTCTATCATCAGTACCTATTGAAAAGGCATTCAAGTAGATTAAAGCTTATGCAAGTGCCCGAACAACTGAAGATGTTTCAAGAGTCGGCGCCAAAATAATGAATACCTTATTGAGAGACCTGATCCACAAGCTTGATAGTCCGTTACTGCATACAACTAAGGTAATCCGCTGGGGCGCACCTGTTCCCGTTTTCGGCGATATCAGTAGTGCTTCAGTTGCAACTCTAGGTTTGAATCCAAGTAATTTGGAGTTCGTTGATCGAAATGGCAAAGAGTTGGAAGGGGACAGGCGGCGATTCCACACGCTGAGTTCATTGGGTTTGGATTCTTGGTCGAATGCGAGATCTAAGCACATAGATTTAATCGCCGATTCTTGCAAGGAGTATTTCCACCGCAATCCCTATGATGGCTGGTTTAAGGCGTTAGATCAGTTAATTTCAGGTACAAATACTTCCTACTATGCGGGCCAATCCGGAGCGTGTCATCTAGATCTGATCCCATTTGCAACGGATTGCAAGTGGACCAGCCTTAGTTCGAAAGAACGTCAGTATCTTCTGAATCACGCCGGCGATACGCTCGGATTGTTGCTGCGCGATTCTCCAGTAAAGATGCTTCTGCTAAACGGTCAATCGGTCATTGATAACTTCAGGATAATTTCAAACGGAGTTTTCGAGGAGCAGGTTGTTCCGGCTTGGACCTTGCACAGGCAGTCTGGGCCTAATGTAAAAGGTGTTCGGTTTACAGGCACCGTCTGCAAAATTGGTGATATTCCTTTGAAACGTGACCTTCTCATCATTGGATATAACCACAACATTCAAAGTAGTTTTGGCGTAACAAACCAAGTGAAAAATTCTATGCGGAGCTGGGTTACTAAGACATATAAAGGAGTATCTAATTGAGACCGAGAGATGCTGAGTTGCATGAGCGGTTGACGAATGGGTTGATTAGCTTCAGCCGAGATAATTATGAGTTACGTGGCATCGCGGACGAGGCCTCTTTTGCTGTTTTACTAGAGCAAATTTTGGAGAGTATTCACCGCATCCAATATATCGGCGTTATAGAAGGGCGCAACATTAGTCCAAATCGCAGTAATCCCGCCAGTAACCTATTTGATCCCGAGCGGGCTGCAATGCTAATGAAAGCCGGCGGACAGACTGAGGAAGCATGTTGGCTGTTGTTCTTATCGGTCTACTTTGGAAAAAATCCGCGAGGGGGGTGGAGATATGCTCGCGAAGTATACGGTCGTCTGGGTGCGCAACCCCATTGGACATGGGACCAAATAAGTTGCCAGCCAAATATTTTCCGAGAATGGATCGGAGCTAATCACCACGTCCTGAGAAGGGCAGATGTTCCTGGTGGGTTTGGCAATCATCGAAAATATGAGAGCTTGGGCCGGACTGGAGAAGCGATTGAGTCCTATGTCAACTGGGTCATGCCGCACGGCTCACATCAAGCATTGGTACAAAGTGCCATAGCAAGGTTGGGCACTAACGATCCCAGATTGTTGTTCGACTACTTCTATCGTTCCATCAGAGCGTCTGTGATCTCATTTGGGAGAACGGCAGCTTTCGACTTTCTCACGATGCTTGGGAAACTTGATTTGGCTCCGATTGAGCCAGGATCAACATATATGGGCGGAGCGACAGGGCCTCTGCAAGGGGCACGTCTTCTGTTTGCAAATGACAGAAGCGCCAACTTATCTAGACGAGTGTTGGATGCCAGATTGGTTGAACTAGGCGCTCATCTAGATATTGGCATGCAGCCAATTGAAGATGCACTGTGTAATTGGCAAAAAAATCCACGCGATTTCGTACGTTTTAGAGGCTAAGAATTAGCCCCAGCGCAGTCGGGTTTTTAACTTGTTCAGATAGTGTGGAGGGATAAGTCCGATGTGTTGCATCTGACCGACCACGATGCCGGGAGAAATGCCAATATCTCTAGCAAAACGCATGACTTTTTTTGCATCAGCGCCAAGCGAGTGCAGGGCAGCTTGATAATATTCAGGTATCAGTACCTTCCCAGCAAAGGCGTCGGCTTCTGATTCTTCTTTGTTAGACGAAACTCGTTCCTCTTCGAGAAATGCAAACTTCTTATCGTGCAGGATCAAATGCGCTGCTTCATGAAAAAATGTGAACCAAAAATGATCGTCTGAGAGGTACCTGAAACTGAGCTGCAGCAATGCCTTGTTTGGGGATAAAAATTTGGTTGCGCCGCTAGCACGACATCCTTTTGGAGCTCGAACCACGATGACAGCGACCCCACAATTTGCGCAAATATCAACCAGAGAAGGCAGAAATTCACGTGGCTCTTTCTTTCGAGTGAGCTTCCTAATATCTGCTAACGCGTTCTGAAAGCTTTCCTTTTGCCAGTCACGGCATGAGATTTTTTCGGCCTCAATCTCCCCTTGGCGAATCCAAGCTGCAATGGCCCCGATCTGTTCATTAAAAGTGGCAGATGTCCTAAATGCGACTTCTCTATTTAAATTTTCGTAAGTTTCAATCCATGCATTTACAGATGGGACGTTAAAGTAACTCAGCAAAGGATACGCCTTGTCGCCTACCTTTAGACCAGATAGGGAGATCCAACCAAACTTCACCATTTCAGAAATAGGTAGAGTGCGAACCCAGTTTTTATACTCGTTGTCTCGTTCCCGCCCTTCAATAAAGTTCTTCGACTCCTGATATTGAACTTCGCGAGTCATCCAGAAGCCCGGCGTTGAGCCAAGAACTTCCGCTAGCGCCATTGCAATTTTGTTTGTGAGAGTTAGCTCGCCACTTAAAAGCATCTCAGCTTGACTCACAGGAATACCAAGTTGAGTCGCGAAGCGTTCAAGGGATATATCTAATTCTTTGAGGACATCAGAAATTGTATCGCCAGGAGGGGATGCCCAATCTGGACAAAATGGAGGCTGTTCATTCATTTTTTTCGACTCTCAGGATTTTTATCCGGGAAACTTTTGACCAATCTATGCAGCCTGTTTTAAGTATGGGGTTTGATAGATGGTTGGCCGAAAACACTAAAACTGATGTTTGATCAAGTTGAAGCAAAAAATTTCTGGGACAGGGTCCGGTTGATTCCTTGGGACGGCCTGCAATTAAATTCGTTACCTTATCGACCGCCCTAAGATCGGCAATGCGGCGAATCAGCATAGTCGCTGTATTTGTACCATACATGCTTTCAGCCTTGGACCAAGATTCGCAACTGCTTCTCAATGCCTTTGAGGAAAATGCAATTTCAATTTCGCTCAATTTGAGTGCGCCATATCTGCGTCCGTGGTTGCTTAACGTGAGTTAAAGTCTACTCGAGCTTCTGATGAGCTCCGGTACTCAAATCATATCAGGAACTGAATTCCCCCGGGTGTACTAGACACTTCTGATCCTATATCGAGGTATCGACGCACGGCCTTTATCAATGGACCAAAATCTACCGCCTTGCACCCGCTCAGCGCGAAGCCAGCAAGGGCCAACAGGCAGAACTTTGACTCCTCAAAGCTGAACTTAACTGGATGACGGAGGAGCATGCCACTTTAAAAAAGTCCGCGTACTTTGCCAAGACGTCCGAGTGAGGTACGCATTCACTCGGGAGCTCACCTCCCAATTCGCTGTGCGATGGCAATGCTGGGCTATGAATGTGTATCCAATCGGGTTTTGTGCTTCGTGCGCGACGCCGCAGTTATCACGCGCCCAGGAAGACGGGCGATTACTTTGAAACATCAAGCTTCGTGCTTGGAAAGCGGTTCGATCTACGGCTGCAGAGTGGTGACAGATGAGCTGCGCGACCTCGGCGATGCCTGCCGCAAGCATCGTACGGCACTTTCCAGCGTCATCAAACTTTAGGACTGTTGTTGAGGATAGGCCTGGACAACATCGCTTTACTGACCCTGTCCAAAATTTTGTGCGATGCCACATCTTTCAACACGCCATAGGCCCTTACATGGATCGTGTCGCCTGCGAGTGTCATGACATTCATGGCGGCCAACCCTAGCAAAGTGCATAGAGTCACCGTCGCTTTCAACGTCGCCCTAATGGGCGTTCGATGCTAGACGGGAAAATGTGCGGTGGCTTCTTGCTGATTGAAGCCGGTACAGATGCCAGATTTGAATCCACCATAATTTCCTCCGTGTCGATATAAATGCATTGAAAAAGCTGAATGTAATGAGGTCAACTATTGCCGGCCCTCGCTGTTTTCCCTGCCGCTTACTTGATTGTCGATCAGCGCGCGGTGCAAAATCAAATCACTATAGCGCCAGAGGGCCGTCGCAGATTATTTAGGTAGTCAATCGCGTCACGACGCTGCGACGATACGAAGGTGAATTTTTGGTCTATTTGAGAAGGTAATGTAAGGCAGTGCGGCCATCATGGCGGCAATATAGACAGGGTTCATTTCTGAAAAATGGCGAATGCCTTTCAGGTCGATCGACCCTTGCAAGGAAATTGTATCGAATACGTATTGAAAATCTTGCCGATGAATCGTTCTTTCCGAGCCGGTGGCGTGCGGCTTGACGATGACATGTTTTTCATTGATGTCGAGAACGTCGAAGACCTTCCCATGTCCCAGCGTCTTCAGCGTTCTACCTGACAGCCTTGATAAATCTGCCCAGAATGTCATGTGCGCCTTCCTCTTCGAACAATGTGCGTCGTCATATTGATTGGTCCTCCATCAGAAAGACCTATTATGACGCGATGGCCGGTATGGACATACTGTCCTCCAACGCGTTCATGTGATCCAATTCCAGAATAGCAGTGGCGACCAAATGCTCGGGAATCGGTGCTTGAATGGACACGCCGAGACGCTCAAAGTCATTGGCCTGTTGAATCAAGTTGCCTTTTCCATGCACTAATTGCCCCATGGCCTTTCCGTAGGATTCCTTGGCCCGGTCCAGTTGCATTCCCACGGCCTCCATACTTCCAAGAAATGACACCAGTTTTTTGTATACTTTTGCCGCGCGGTCGGCCAGTTCGGCAGTATGGGCGTTCTGCTCTTCAAATCGCCATAGTTGCCGCACAATGTTCAGACTGGTGAGGAGTGTGGTCGGGGTTGCGACTAGTATGTTATTGGCAACGGCCCGCTGGAACAACCCGTCGTCGGCCCGCAGCGCTTCGACAAACGCCGATTCGATCGGGATGAACATGAACACCATTTCTGGCGTATTCAGACCTGGCAGGTCGAAATAGGTGCGGTCCGACAGCTCCTGTATCCGGCTTGAAATCGCGAATACATGTTCCTTCAAGGCTTGGGCGCGACTAATCTCGTCATCGGCGTTGACGTAGCGGGTGTAGGCGTTCAGGGACACTTTGGCATCGATGACAAGATGCTTTTTCTGAGGCAGAAACACGATGACGTCCGGGCGTTTGCGACCTTCTTCCGTATTGAAACTGACTTCGCGCTTAAAATCTTTTCCGTCGCACAAGCCAGCACGGTCTAGAACGTTGCCGAGGACGAGCTCGCCCCAGTTTCCCTGCGTCTTCGCTTGCCCCTTCAATGCGGTCGCCAATCCATGCGCTTCTTCCGTGATTTGACGATTCAAATCTTTCAATTGCGTGAGTTCCGACCGCAGCATGGCTTGCTGTTCGATATCCTTGGCATGGATTTCTTCCACCTTCGATTTGAACTCCGTCATCTTCTCTTTCAAGGGATTGATGAGCTGGCCCAGATTGGCTTGATTATCTTCAGTAAAGCGCTTGCTTTTTTCTTCCAAGATTTCGTTTGCGAGGTTTTTGAACTCAAGCGACATCTGCTCGCGCGCCTGGGTAAGCAATTCGATTTTTTCGGTATGTTGACTGCGTTCGGCATCGAGATGCACAGTGATCTCGGCAAGATCGGTCGTCAGGCGATTGACGTTCGCTTTTGCAAGATCACAGTATGTCTTCTCCGCGGCCAATTCTTCCAGCGCCGTTACCAGCGCTGCTTTTTCTGCCGCAAGTTCCGCCTCGAGACGGCCGATCGTCGCACCATGATCGGCAGTTTGCTGCCGCGACGCCAACAGGCTCTTTTCGGCATCGATCGACTTTTGCTGAAGAGCCCCGTGCCGTATGTCGGTCGCCGCTAGCGTGTCTTGCTCTGCCTTCAGTTGTGCCTGTAGTCGGCCAGTCTCCTCCTTCAGGCTTGCCATCTCCCGGTTCAGCGCCGCAAGAATACTCTCCTTTTCGACAAGGTGTTGTTCAAGCGGTGCAATTCGGGACGCCTTTACCTCCATTGCAGCATATTTTTCGCTGACATCATTGCAGGCGGTTGTCATGCTGTCGAGCAGGCGCCGTGTGTCGCTCTGTTCGATTTCGATCTCGGTCAACCTGGCCTTCGTGGATTGCAGTAGCTGCGTTTTTTCCGCTTCGCTGGTGGCGAGCCGCAGAATTTCTCGTTGTGCTGCCTGTTGAAGGTCGTCTGCCTTTGCCAAATCGCTCTCCAGCGCGGGGACCCGGCTGGCCCGTTCGGCTAACTGCGCCTTTTCGTTGTGTGCGACGTCGAGTTCATCGCGCCAGCGGTTGGCTTGCTGCTGCACCTTTTCCTGATTCAATTCGCACTGCCGCAACTCTTCTTCGGTCGAACGTAGTCGCTCCTTGCTCGTGGCCAGTTCGACCTGGGCGTCCGAACGACCTTTTTCAATGGCTGCGCCAATTTGACCTCGCTGGATTTTCCAGGTAACCGCACCGCCGATAAGCGCACCAGCCATGACGGCAAAAAGTAAGGTCAATTGATTTTCCATCGGCATTCCATGTTTGGCGAGACGTAAAGTTTGGATGATGCAACTAGAATGAGTATAGCCGTCAATTGAATGACTTCGTACGGTCAGAGCTAACGGCATCGTTAATTCGATCGGTACAACGAGAATGGATTGAACGATTTAGGCGGCATATCCCATAAATATGGGAGAAAAGTCCGGCCCCTCACTGCGCCACTGAGAAGCAGTACCTTAATGGCAGTGGGGCTCACGCGAAAAGACGTCATAATGGAAGGAAGGAGTGGTAGGTCCATGGTAGATAACAACACAAATTTAGATGGATTTTCCCGCAACGTGCCGCGACCGCTGGTGGATGACATCATTCATCATTTTCAAATTTCACTGGACAGCATTCATGGACCGGCCCATTGGGCGCGGGTTCGGTACACCGGGTTGTTGCTTGCTCGTGAAACCGGCGCCGACTGGAAGGTGGTCGAGCTGTTTGCCTTCCTCCACGACAGCCAGCGCAGGAACGATGGTGCCGATCCGGAACACGGGCCGCGCGCCGGGGTTTATGCCCGTGCACAATGTGGACGGCTCTTCGATCTGACACCCGAGCAGCTGGAGGTACTGGTGTTCTCGTGCAACGGGCACACGAAGGAGCGCCTGATCGATGATGTAACGGCGCAAACCTGCTGGGATGCGGATCGGCTGGATTTGTACCGGCCGGGCGTAGACATTCTCCCGGATCCTTATTACCTGGGAACGACCGCCGCCAAGGACACAGGAATGATGCAAGGCGCCATCGGCAGGAGCCGAGTTTCGCAACACGCGGTTCAGCTATTCTATGGGCGAAGATGGGGTGGAGAAGTTTGTGGCGACGCCCGAGCTTTTCAGCGAGAACAGCATCAGTAGCGATCCTTTACCCCCGTGACAGATCTGGGTGATTTCAACTGGTGGTGGCGACGAAAATCCTGGGTTGTATCAGGTTGACATTACAGAAGGACCAGGTAGCGGAGTGAAAATTTTGAACCAGCCGGCACCGCCGCCGTTCAAAGAAAGTGTTCGCTGCGCCGAGCAAAACCTTTATGCGCGCGCGAAGGAACTGGTCGGCGACCGCGAACCGCGCCAGCATGAGTTCTCGGTGCAATTGCGGGCGTTCGACAGCGCCAAGAGCGGCTCTGCCGTCGGCGTCGGCGTGCTTCTCGCGCTGTGCTCGTCGCTTCTGCAGAAGAGCATCAAGGGTGGACTTGCGGTCTCTGGCGGGCTGAAATTGGGCGCCCCGCGCGCAAGCCAACTTGAAGCGCTTGCAGGACGCATAACGGGAATGGATGATCAAGGAAAGCATTTGGGAAGATGCGTCTTTTTACTTAATAGGCAAATGATGTAAAAGAGAGGAAAGGTTTTTAAAAGAAGCGCTTTTTGTGCTCGTATTTGACGGCAGCGCGCTCCACACAATGATGAACTTCGGGGTCAATACCGTGGAGTTCTATGACTTAGTGGCGTCCTTTCAGTATACGGAAGTAAAAATGTAAAGCATCTGCAACGGACGGTGCTGCTCAGTCAGGCATCCTATAACGACCGTACCGTTTTTTAAATGTGCGCTTTTTGGCAGGATAGAATTGCAAAACCGTTTGAGGTCATGTTTGCGGGGATGAAACTATTTCCTATCGGGTTTTCCTAGTCTTCATGCGGGCTGCAAGGCAGGATAGGAATCCCCGTCTCCGCCAGAGTTTACAAGGCCTCCCGAGCGGAGGCCTAATTATTTGCGCTATTGGTTTCGATTGCGCTATTCAACTTGGTATTATCATATCCACTTGTTAAGTAAATTCGGCAAGGATAAGGATAACCATGACGTTTGAAGAGTGGATGAAATCAAGTGGATTATCTCAATCGTCCATTGACAAATATGCTGGTGCAATCGATGGTCCACTAACTGCCTGGGGCATGTCGTACAACTTCACTTTGCGCCCACTTCGGGAAATCCATCAGTTTTCCGAGTTTGAAGTTCTCGCCCAAAAAATCACTGGCACTTCCGAGTATGTGACCCGAAATAAAACGGGACATCATATGTATGGTGCAGCTCTTAAAAAATATGGAGAGTTTTTGGCAGGCGTGGAGGTGAGCATAGGGAAAAGACAATATATCCAAGGTCCTCATAGCAGACAAATAGAGTCCATAGAAGCTGATGAAGATCTTCATTCTTTTTCCCCTGCAGGACAGCAAGACGCAAGGGAAAAGGTACTGCGTGAAGTGGTACGGCGACGAGGACAGCCGAAGTTCCGATCAAAGCTAATTGACGCATATGAGGCAAAATGTGCGATCACAGGTTGTGATGTCTTGCCCATATTAGAAGCCGCGCACATTACATCTTATCTTGGGCCTGCGACCAATATGCCCAGCAATGGCATTCTATTGAGAGCAGATATTCATACACTTTGGGACTTAGGATTGATTGCACTTGATCCGGAAAGCAAAACGGTTTTGGTGAATCCAAAAATATCTGATAACACTTACCAAAGGCTTATTGGAGTATTTGCTTTTCAACCTAAGGTACACAGCGCCCGCGCTTCAACTGAAGCTCTTAATCAGCAGTGGAAATTGTTTAAAGCAGCTTTGCAGCAGAAGTTACAAAGTTGAAAAGGAACATATCGCATTGGAACCATGAGTTGTTATCGCAGCGGATTCACAATTTCCGGCTTGCGTCGGTACACTCGATGAGTAAGCCGTTTATCGGCATGTGACAGCAAAGATTGTGCGTGTTCAAGGGTCTTGGCATCGCTTGCGCATTTGGCCCTTAAATCATGTTCGGTGAAATTGGCTTCTACTTTTGTTTCGGCAAGTACTCGCGTAATGAAACCTCGCCACATAGAATCCCAGCCGCCAGCTCGTCCGGATGTCTCGTCAAAATAACATTTGCCAAGGCGATTACAAAAAAGAAATGGTGACAGCTTCACTGGACGCACTTCCTTTGCCAACGAAACAGCTTCGCGTAATTCTTCTGACCAAACAATAATTAATCGCTTGCCGGTTGTGTTTAGGGTCTTGTGGGGCGTGATATGAATACCGTCCTCTTTCAAATCAGACATTGTTAGCCGTAACAGATCTCCGCGGCGCATCCCGGTAAGCAATTTGATACGCATGTACCACGTTTCGCTGCCTGCTCTTTGCGTTCCCGCACCGTCTTCCCGGCCGCTTCTGCTCCGACGCGCCAGCCATTCCGTTCGGATTCCAATGCGATCGCGCGGATCGTCGCCCCGGTTTTTCAATGGACTTCACTTGCCGTCATGCCATCCATCATCGAACGCTTACTAAGTTCGTGGAACTTGGTCAGTGATTCCCGTATCAGCTCTTCGTATTAGCCTGCGCCAATGAAGACGAGCCCGTAGGCCGTGTGCTCCGCAGCAGGGTCCAGATCAAGATGTTCCGGATCGGAGACGCGATGACTCACACTTTGCAGC
>JAQGLW010000012.1 GCA_028292665.1 Herminiimonas sp. | reverse complement strand
TCGACATGCTCCAGATCGCGGTCCTTCGGTTCGCGCCATGCGGCGCCCATGCAAAAGCGGGTCGCGCCGTGCGCCTTGGCTTCGCGCGCCGCGTGCAGCACGGTATCGAGCGGCAATATTTTTTGCGCCGTCACGCCGGTGTCGTAACGCGCCGCCTGCGGACAGTAGCCGCAGTCTTCCGGACAGCCGCCGGTCTTGATCGACAACAGCGTGGCGAGTTCGACTTCGCTCGGATCGAAATGCGCACGATGCACTTGCTGCGCGCGATACAACAAGTCGTTGAACGGCAATTCGAACAACGCCAGCACGGCGTCGACCGGCCACGCATCGGTGCGCGATGCGGTCGCGGCCTTGGCGGCGGCGGTCGGATGAAACGAAACAGGATGCGAAGACATGGACAACTTCCTTTATATCAAGTTGAAACGGAACGTGCGCCGGGCCACCCCGGCAAACACGAAAAATCGAGACAGGCGGCGGCGGCGGCGGCCGACGGCACTGCGAGCCAGGGCACGCCGCCCAGCGGCGGCGCCTGCAACCGGGCCGCCAGCGCTTCGACGTTGGCTTCCGCATGCGGCATCGCCGGGTCGATGCCGTTGGCAACCCAGCCGGCCAGCGTCAGTCCGCGCGCGGCAATCGCATCCGCGGTCAGCAATGCATGGTTGATGCAGCCGAGCCGCAGCCCCACTACCAGTATGACCGGCAATCCGAGCTGCTGCGCCAGATCGGCGGTATCGAAGCGGTCCGACAACGGCACGCGGAATCCGCCGACGCCCTCGACCACGACCGCCTCGGCCGCGGCGGCTATCCGGTCGTAACAGCTGCGGATATGCGCCGGATCGATCGCGACGTTTTCAAGCGCGGCGGCGATGTGCGGCGCGGCTGCCTCGCGCAGCAGGTACGGCGTGGTCAACGCCGGCGGCAACGCGACATTGGCGGCGGCGGCCAGATTATCCGCATCGTCGTTATGCCATGCGCCGTCGCGCAGCACGGCGCCGGCAGCCACCGGTTTCATGCCGGCGGCGCGCAGGCCGCGCTGCGCCAGCGCATGCAGCAACGCTGTCGATATCAGCGTCTTGCCGACTTCGGTATCGGTGCCGGTGACGAACCAGGAACAGGCGGCGTTCATTTCATGCCCTCTTCAAGCAGCGATTCGGATTCGAGCGCGTTGAGCGCCGTCGTCAGTTGCAGCACGTCGTCCGCGGTATGCGCGGCCGACAGCGTCACGCGCAGGCGCGCGGTGCCGGGCGGCACCGTCGGCGGCCGGATCGCCGGCACCCATAATCCTTGCGCATACAGCGCGGCGGCGATCTGCATTGCTTCGTCATTGCGGCCGATGATCAGCGGTTGAATCGCGGTTTCGGATTGCATCCGGCGCCAGCGCCGCACCGTCAATCCGTGCTGCAATTGCCGAATCAGCGCGCGCAAATGGGCGCGCCGCGCGGCGCCCTCGTCGCCTGCGATGATGTCGATGCCGGTCAGCAGCGCATGCGCCAGCGCCGGCGCGGCGGCAGTCGTATAGATATAAGGCCGGGCGCGCTGCACCAGCCATTCGATCACGGTCGCATGGGCGGCGACAAATGCGCCGCCGACGCCGGCCGCCTTGCCGAGCGTCCCCATGTAGACCAGATACGGCGAGCACAGGCTGAAATGTTCCAGCACGCCGCGGCCATGCGCACCGAGCACGCCGAAACCGTGCGCATCGTCGACTATCAGCCATGCGCCGTGCCGCTCGCACAACGCCAGCAATGCCGGCAGCGGCGCCAGATCGCCGTCCATGCTGAATACGCTGTCGGTCACCACGACCCTGGTCGGCGCCGTGCTTGCGGCAAGCAGGCCGGCCAGTGCATCGATGTCGCCATGCGGATATATCTGCACCGCGGCGCGCGACAGCCGGGCGCCGTCGATCAGCGATGCGTGATTCAACGATTCGGAAAATACCGCGGCATCGCGCCCGGCCAGCGCGCTGATCACCGCCAGGTTGGCCATGTAGCCGGTGCCGAAATACAGTGCGCGCGCCGATTCCAGATGCGGCGACACGAACTCCGCGAGCCGCTCTTCCAGCTGCGCATGCGCGCGCGAATGGCCGCTGATCAAATGCGACGCGCCGCTGCCGGCGCCGTAACGCGTTGCGCCGTCGCGCAACGCTTCGATCACCAGCGGATGCGCCGCCAGGCCCAGATAATCGTTGCTGCAAAACGCCAGCATCGGCCGGCCGTCGACCTGCACGCGCGGCGCGCATGCGGTGTCGGCGATGCGCCGGCGGCGGCGCAGACTGCGTTGGTCCAGCGCCTGCAGCTCGCGTTCGAGCCTGTCGAGTAATTCCATTGTCACGCGTCCATCCTCATGTTCCGACCACTTGTTCAAATACGGATTGCGTGCGCGCCGCCAGGCCATCGATTTCATCATCGTCCAGCACATACGGCGGCATCAGGTATACGGTGCGCCCGATCGGCCGTAGCAGCAACTCGTGTTGCAGCGCCGCGGCAAAAAAGCGGCGCGAAAAAGTCGCCGCTTCGGCCGGATCGACGACCGCATCGAACGCCCAGATCATGCCGCGCCGGCGGAAATGACGCACCTGCCGATGCGCTGCCAGCGGCGCCAATGCCTGTGTAAGCCGTGCGCCGCGCACCCGGTTGCGGTTCAGCACATCGTCGTCGTCGAATATCGCCAGCGTCGCCAGCGCCGCGCGGCAGGCGAGCGGATTGCCGGTGTACGAATGCGAGTGCAGAAAACCGCGCGCAATATCGCTGTGATAAAACGCATCGTAAATCGCATCGCGCGTCATCACCAGCGACAACGGCAGATAACCGCCGCTGATGCCTTTGGACAGGCACAGGAAGTCGGGCCAGATGCCGGCCTGCTCGCACGCGAAAAAAGTGCCGGTGCGGCCGCAGCCGACCGCAATTTCATCGGCGATCAGATGCACCTGGAACCGGTCGCACAATGCCCGCACTTCGGCCAGATAAACCGGATCGTGCATCGCCATCCCGGCCGCGCACTGCACCAGCGGCTCGACGATCACGGCGGCGATGCGGCCGGCCCGTTCCTGCAACAACGCTTCCAGTTCGCGCGCGGCGCGGCGCGCGACATCGGCGGCCGATTCGCCTTCCTGCGCGGCGCGCGCGTCCGGCGCCGCGACGACATGCGCGCGCCGCAGCAACGGACCGTACGCATCGCTGAACAGCGGCACGTCGGTCACCGCCAGCGCGCCGATGGTTTCGCCGTGATAGCCGCCTTTCAGGCAAACGAATTCCTGTTTGTCTGAAAGGCCGCCGTTGCGCCATGCATGAAAGCTCATCTTCAACGCGATCTCGACAGCCGATGCGCCGTCCGATGCATAAAAACAGTGGCCGAGCACATTGCCGGTCAGCGCCGACAGCCGCTCCGACAACGTGATCACCGGCTCATGCGTAAAACCGGCCAGCATCGCGTGCTCGAGCCGATCGAGCTGATCCTTGAGCGCCGCATTGATGCGCGGATTCGCGTGGCCGAACAGGTTGACCCACCATGAGCTGATCGCATCCAGATAGCGCCTGCCTTCGGCGTCATACAGCCACGCGCCTCGGCCATGGCTGACCGGCACCAGCGGCACCGTTTCGTGGTGCTGCATCTGCGTGCACGGATGCCATACGCTTTTCAGGCTGCGTGCGACCCAATCGGTTTGTTTGCTTGATTCCAACTACTACTCCAGAAATTCCATCGACTGCTGATCGGCTCCTTCCCTTCGGAAGAAAGGAACCTACGAACCAAGCCAACCCGGCTTGCGCTTTTCCAGAAACGATCGCACTCCTTCACGGCCCTCTTCCGATGCGCGGATGTCGGCGATGCGCGCCACCGTATCGTCGACCAGCGCGTCGGTCAGCGGCTTGCCGGAAACATCGCGCACCAGCCGCTTGGCCTCCGTCACTGCATGCGGACCGGCCGCCAGCAATGCGTCGACGATTCCATCCACCGCCGCGTCCAGCGCGTCAGGTTCCGCCACGTCGTGCACGAAACCGATCCGGTGCGCTTCGCGCGCCGAAAACCGCTCGGCCGTCAAAAAATAGCGCCGCGCCGCACGTTCGCCCATCGCGCCGATCACGTAAGGTGAGATTGTCGCAGGAATCAAACCCAGTTTTACCTCCGACAGGCAGAAATTTGCGGTTTCAGCCGCGATCGCGATATCGGATGCGGCGACCAATCCCATGCCGCCCGCATAACAATCGCCTTGCACTTTTGCCACCACCGGCTTCGGACACAGATAAATCGTGCGCAGCATGCCGGCCAGTTGCGCCGCATCGGCCAGATTTTCGGCATGCGTGTAGTCCGCCATTTTCTTCATCCAGTTCAGGTCGGCGCCGGCGCAGAACGCCGGACCGCGCGCCGCGAGCACGATGGCGCGGACGGAATTGTCCGCGCCCAGTTCCCGAAAAGCCTGCGTAATCTCGGCGATCGCGGTTTCGTTGAAGGCGTTGCGCACGTCCGGGCGATTGAGGATGACTGATGCCGATGCCTGGCGCATCCGGATTTCAAGGGTTGCGAATCTCATTTCATTGCCTGCCTTAAACCGATTTTTTCAAGGAATGCATCGACCTTGCCGATCCAGGCGTCCAGATTGCGCGCATTGTCGAAGAATGCATGTCCGTCCCTTCCGTACGGCGGCACCGCGATGTAATTCACGTCGACGCCTTTGCTGCGATATGCGTCCGCCATCCGGTTCGCCAATGCCGGCCCGAAAAAAAGATCGTTTTCCGCATAGAACCACAGCATCGGCACCTGCGTGGTAGCCGCGTAGCGGGAAAAAGCATCGACCAGCCGGCCCTCGTTGCAGACATTGTTCGGTCCCTGCGAACCGCGACCGCCGGCGAAATTGATCACGCCGATCACGCCGGGCGGATGCCGGCTGGCAAGCGCCAGCACGCCGAAGCCGCCGGCCGATTTGCCGATCAGCACGGTATGCATCGCATCGATATACGGCCTGGTTTTCGCATAATCGAGTGCAGCGGCGATATCCGCGGCGCTCTCCAGCCCGGCTTCGTAATAGGAAGGATTGCTGCAGGAATGGTAATCTTCCGCCCACGGCCCGTCCGATTTTCCGTAGCCGCGCCGTACCGGGTTGATCACCACGAAACCGCGCGCCACCAGCGCTTCCGACTGCGCCCTGTATTTTTGGCCGGTGGTATTGGCGCGGTCTCTTGCATTGCGCGGACTGCCGTGATTGATCACGGCCAGCGGAAACGGCCCGGGGCCGTCGGGCCGGTACTCGGTCGCAACCAGCCTCGAATGCGATTCGCCGGGAACATTTTTGGCAACCAGCGGAATGTCGATTTCCTGCTCGGTCGCCGCTACGGCATGCGCGCCGAGCAAGCCTGCCAGCACGCTGAAAATAATGCGCAATAAAATAGCCATCGATTTTCCTTTATGACATCGGGCTCACATCCGGAACACGCCGAACTTCGTCTCCGGAATCGGCGCATTCAACGCCGCGCTCAAACCCAGTCCCAACACCATCCGCGTATCGGCCGGGTCGATCACGCCGTCATCCCACAAACGCGCGCTTGCATAATACGGATGACCCTGATGCTCGTACTGATCCCGGATCGGCTGCTTGAATGCCTCTTCCTCTTCGCTGCTCCACGCACCGCCCTTGCCTTCGATGCCGTCGCGCTTGACGGTGGCCAGCACGCTTGCCGCCTGGTCGCCGCCCATCACCGAGATGCGCGCATTCGGCCACATCCACAAAAAACGCGGTGAAAATGCGCGGCCGCACATGCCGTAATTGCCGGCGCCGAAACTGCCGCCGATGATCACGGTGAATTTCGGCACTGCGGCGGTGGCGACGGCCGTCACCATTTTCGCGCCGTTGCGCGCGATGCCTTCGTTTTCATACTTGCGGCCGACCATGAAGCCGGTGATGTTCTGCAGAAATACCAGCGGGATTTTGCGCTGGCAGCACAGCTCGATGAAATGCGTGCCCTTCAATGCCGATTCGGAAAACAGGATGCCGTTGTTGGCGATGATGCCGACCGGCATGCCGAAAATATGGGCGAAGCCGCAGATCAGCGTGGTGCCGTAGCGCGCCTTGAATTCATCGAACCCGCTGCCGTCGACGATGCGCGCAATCACTTCGCGCACGTCGAACGGCTTGCGCGTATCGACCGGGATCACGCCGTACAGTTCCTGCGCCGGGAATTTCGGCTCGACCGGTTCGCGCAATACCAGTTCATGCCGCTTCCGGCGGTTCAGATTGCCGACGATCGTGCGCGCCAGCGACAGCGCATGCAAATCGTTTTGCGCGAGATGGTCGACTACGCCGGACAGCCGGGTATGGACATCGCCGCCGCCCAATTCCTCGGCGGTAACCACTTCACCGGTGGCGGCCTTCACCAGCGGCGGACCGCCGAGAAAAATCGTGCCCTGATCCTTGACGATGATCGACTCGTCGCTCATCGCCGGCACATAGGCGCCGCCGGCGGTGCAAGAACCCATCACGACCGCGACTTGCGGCACGCCCTTGGCCGACAGATTGGCCTGGTTGTAGAAAATGCGGCCGAAATGGTCGCGGTCGGGAAATACGTCATCCTGGTTCGGCAGATTCGCGCCGCCGCTGTCGACCAGGTAAATGCAAGGCAGATTGTTTTGCTCGGCGATTTCCTGCGCGCGCAAGTGTTTCTTGACCGTTACCGGATAATAGGTGCCGCCCTTGACGGTCGCATCGTTGCAGACGATCACGCACTCCCGGCCGGCGATGCGGCCGATGCCGGTGATGATGCCGGCCGACGGAGCCGCATTGTGATACATCTCGTACGCCGCCAATTGCGAAAATTCCAGGAACGGCGTGCCGGGATCGAGCAGCATCTGCACCCGGTCGCGCGGCAGCAGCTTGCCGCGCGCAGTGTGCTTCTTGCGCGCATCGTCGCCGCCGCCCAATGCGATTTTTGCGACCTTCGCTTTCAGGTCGTCGACCAGCGCCTGCATCGCGGATGCGTTCGCCTTGAAATCCTCCGAACGGCTGTTCAACTTCGACTCGATGATTGTCATTTTATTTTTCCGGAAAGCTTCCATCCACGTAATACCAGCGCGCATTTTCCCGCACGAAATTGCTGATTTCGTGCAATCGATGCGCGCGTCCCCCAAGCTTGTATCGCGCGACAAATTCTACCGTTGCCTTGTCTCCCGCCGGCTCATGCCTGCGTACGTCGAGCCCCAGCCACTTCACCTCATCGTCCTGCACCGCCGCGCCGGACGGCCGCGTGTCCGGATGCCAGGTCGCTTTCAAATACGTTTCATTGCGCAACGCATACGCGCTGTAGCGCGAGCGCATCAGCTCGGCCGCGCTTTCAGGTACGGCGCCGCCGTCGATGAAACGCCCGCAACACATTGCGTAATCTCCGCCGCCGCAAGGACAGGGCGCTGCGCGGGTCTGCTTCATCGCCGCAGCGCTCCGCCGCAATAAAACGCAACCGGATCGAATCGCCGCATCAGGATTTCTTCGCCTTTTCCGCCACCGCTGCGCCCGCCGCTTTCCACGCGCTGAAGCCGCCCGCAATATCGGCAACCGGCGTCAAGCCCATGTCCTGCACCGTCCTGGTCGCCAACGCGCTGCGCCAACCGGCGGCGCAAAAGAAAATGAATTCCTTCTTTTCTCCGAAGACCGGCTTGAAATACGGCGAGTCGGGATCGACCCAGAATTCGATCATGCCGCGCGGCGCATGAAATGCGCCGGGAATGACGCCTTCGCGTTCGAGCTCGCGCACGTCGCGGATGTCGACGAACTGCACGTCCGGATCGGTCAGCCTGGCCTGCGCCTGTTCGACCGAATAGCGCCTGATCTGCGCTTCCGCTTCCTCGACCAGCGCCTTACAGCCTTTTTTCATCGCCATCGCCGCCTCTTTTCCCGGTTGCTAGATTTTGCCGTTTTTCAGAAACGCATCGAGCTGGTCGAAACGATCGAAGCCCCAGAACGATTCGCCGTCGACGATCATGAACGGCGAGCCGAACACGCCGCGCGCCATCGCCTGCGCGACATCGGCTTTCAGCTTGTCCTTGATCGGTTCGCTATTCAATCCTTCGGTCAGCGCCGCCGGATCGATGCCGATGCCGGAACCGATCTGCGCAACGGCGGACGGTTCGCCGATATTGACGCCATCGACGAAATAAGCGCGATAGACCGCCTTGGCGAATTCAACCGCCTTGGCATCGCCGAGCGTTGTGCGCACCCACAGCATCGCACGCGCGGCGGCCTGCGTCGGCAGCGGAAATGCGGACGGCCTGTTATACGGAATCCGGTGGAAGCGGGCAGTGCGCTCGAAATCATGGAACGAATAATCGCCTTTCATCGGAATCGCCGACAGCGGCATCCCGCCGGTGGTCTTGAATACGGCACCGAGCAATACCGGATGCCAGTCGACGTTGCGATCGTGCTTCGCCGCGAGCGCCTCGATGCGCGATGCGGCGAAGTAGCCGTACGGCGATGAAAAGTCGAAATAGAAATCGATTGCGTCTGCCATGCTTTCTCCTTTTTATCCGAGTCGGGCGCAGTCACGCCAGCGCGCGCCCGATCAGTATTTTCTGAATGTCGCTGGTGCCTTCGTAAATCTGGCAGACCCGCACGTCGCGATAAATCCGTTCGACCGGAAAGTCGCTGACATAGCCGTAACCGCCGTGAATCTGGATCGCATCGGAACAAACCCGTTCCGCCATTTCGCTGGCGAACAATTTTGCCATCGCCGCTTCTTTCAGGCAGGGCTTGCCGGCGTCTTTCATGCCGGCTGCATGCAAAATCAATTGGCGCGCCGCTTCGATTTGGGTTGCCATGTCGGCCAACCTGAACTGCACCGCCTGATGTTCGAACAGCGTCCGGCCGAAACTGCTGCGCTCTTTCGCATACGTCAGCGCGGCGTCGAATGCCGCACGCGCCATGCCGACCGCCTGCGACGCAATGCCGATGCGGCCGCCCTCCAGTCCCGACAGTGCAATCCGGTAACCCTGGCCCGGTTCGCCTATCATGTTTTCCGCCGGTACGCGGCAGTTCTCGAACAGGATTTGCGCGGTGTCCGACGAATGCTGCCCGAGCTTGTCTTCCAGACGCGCAACGATATAACCCGGCGTATCGGTCGGCACCCAGAACGCGCTGATGCCTTTCTTGCCGGCGCCCTTATCGGTCACCGCCATCACGATCGCGACATCGGCGTACTTGCCGCTGGTGATGAATTGCTTGACGCCGTTCAGCACGTAATGATCGCCGTCCGGAGTCGCCGTGGTGCGCAGCGCCGATGCGTCGCTGCCGGCATGCGGCTCGGTCAGGCAGAACGCGCCGAGCATCCTGCCTTGAGCCAGCGGCCTCAGCCATTGTTCCTTCTGTGCGGCATTCGCATACGTCATCGCAATGCTGCATACCGGACAGTTGTTGACTGAGATGATGGTGGAAGTGCCGCCGTCGCCGGCCGCGATTTCTTCCAGCACCAGCGCAAGCGCTACGTAATCGAGGCCGGCGCCGCCCAGCTGTTCCGGCACCGCGACGCCATATGCGCCGAGCGCGGCGAGTTCCTTCAGCTCCTCTTTCGGGAAATGATGTTCCTTGTCCCAGCGCGCGGCATTGGGCGCGAGACGCTGTTGCGCAAAGGCGCGCAATGCATCGCGGATCATTTCATGCTGTTCGGACAGGACCATTATCTTGTTTTTCAGTCAAACGCAGTGCCGCAACGAAACCCTGATCAAGCGACCGCCGAAAACGCGCGGATGCGACTCCTTTTCCCTTGCAGGCGAAAGCAAGCTCCCGTGCATATCGCCTCCTCACCAATCCAGATACTGCCCCGCATGATTGCGATACGTGCCGCTATCCTTGCGGGTCAGCGAAGCGATTACCTGCAGCATGCCGCCGACGCTTTTTTCCACTGAAGTCGAGGCATTCGGCCCGCCCATATCGGTGCGCACCCAGCCCGGACACATCGCCACCAGCGTCGCCTTCGGATAATCGAACGCCGCCGTTTTCAGCGCCATGTTGAGCGCCGCTTTCGACACACGGTAGACCCAGGCCATGCTCGACTGCGCATTGCCGATGCTGCCCATGCCGCTGCTGATGAACGCGAACCGGCCGCCGGCAGCCTCGACCAGCGGCGCAACCAGCGGGATCGACTGCATCGCGCCCAGCACATTCGCATGCATCACCGCATCGAAATCGGCGGCGGTCGGCGGCTCAAGCGCGCCCTGCTGCGGGCCGTACACGCCGGCGACATACACCGCGAGGTCCAGCTCGACGCCGTCGAGCTGCCATCCCAGTCCCGCCAGCGTGTCGGGCCGGGTCACGTCGACCTTGAGCGCGGCCGCGCCGTCCGTCTGCAGCGATGCGATGGCGGCATCGTCGCGCGCGGTGGCGAATACCTGCCAGCGATCCGCCAGCAGCTGCCGCACGAATTCGCGGCCGATGCCGCGCGAAGCGCCGATGATCAGAGCGGTCGGCATGATGCTATACCAGTTCGATCGCCATCGCGGTCGCTTCGCCGCCGCCGATGCAGAGCGCCGCGACGCCGCGCTTGCCGCCGGTTTTTTTCAGCGCGCCGATCAGCGTCACGATGATGCGCGCGCCCGAGGCGCCGATCGGATGGCCGAGCGCGCAGGCGCCGCCGTGAATATTGACTTTATCGTGCGGAATGCCGTGCTCTTTCATCGCGGCCATCGCTACCGCGGCAAATGCTTCGTTGATCTCGAACAGATCCACCTCTTTGGTATTCCAGCCGATTTTTCTGTACAGCTTTTCAATCGCTCCGACCGGCGCCGTGGTGAACCAGTTCGGCGCCTGCGAATGACGCGCATGGCCCAGTATCCGGGCGATCGGCTTGCAGCCGAGTTTTTTCGCGGTCGATTCGCGCATCATCACCAGCGCCGCCGCGCCGTCGTTGATCGACGACGACGATGCGGCGGTGATGGTGCCGTCTTTCTTGAACGCCGGCTTCAGCCCCGGAATCTTGTCGAGTTTGGCCTTCAGCGGACCTTCATCCTTGTCGATCACCACGTCGCCGCCGCGGCCGGCCACCGTGACCGGCGCGATTTCCCATTTGAAGGAGCCGTCGGCGGTGGCAACCTGCGCGCGTCTCACCGATTCGATCGCGAACGCATCCTGCTCTTCACGCGTGAATTGATATTTGGCGACGCATTCTTCGGCGAAGGTGCCCATCGAACGGCCTTTTTCATATGCGTCTTCCAGACCGTCGAGCATCATGTGGTCGTACATCATCGCATGGCCGATCCGGTAGCCGCCGCGCGCTTTCGGAATCAGGTACGGCGCGTTGGTCATCGATTCCATGCCGCCGGCCACGACCACATCGTTGGTGCCGGCAACGATCGAGTCATAGCCGAACATCGCCGCCTGCATCGCGGAACCGCACATCTTCGACATCGTGACCGCACCCGCCGAAACCGGAATGCCGGCCTTGATCGCGGCCTGGCGCGCCGGCGCCTGGCCTTGCCCGGCCATCAGGCAATTGCCGAACAGGACATCCTGCACCTGGTCCGGCTCGATGCCGGCGCGTTCGACCGCCGCGCGAATCGCGACCGCGCCGAGATCGACGGCCGGCACCGACGAAAAATCGCCCTGGAAGGCGCCCATCGGCGTCCGTGCGGCGCCGACGATGACAATAGGATCATTCATGCTGTTTTCTCCGTGTTGGTTGCGGGGGACATGGTTGGAATGCCTCCGTTCAATGATTGAAAATCAGGCGGCCTGCGCCGCCGGGTTCGATGTGCCGGGCAACTGATAATTGAAGCGGCATTCCTGCGGATACGGAAACACGTCTTCGATATGGCCCTCCAGAATCCTCTGTTTGCGTGTCTGCCAGAATTGCGGAGTCAGCAATTCGGCATGATGCTTGATGAAATATTTTTTCACATCCGGATCGCCCAGCAGGAAGGTGCCGAGCTGTTCCGGAAACACGTCGTTCTTCGCCACCGGATACCACGGTTCGGCCGACAACTCATCTTCTTCGCTGCGCGGCGCGGGAATCGCGCGGAAATTGCAATCGGTGATGTATTCGATTTCATCATAGTCGTAAAACACGACGCGGCCGTGACGCGTGACGCCGAAATTCTTGTACAGCATGTCGCCCGGAAAAATATTGGCGCCCACCAGTTCCTTGATCGCATTGCCGTATTCGATAATGCCATGTTCGAGTGCGGCTTCGTCGCCCTGCTTTCCGGCGTCGGTCAGCCAGATATTGAGCGGAATCATGCGCCGCTCGATATAGAGATGCCTGATGACGATTTCATCGCCTTCCTCTTCGACGATCGACGGCGCCACCTGTTTCAGTTCGGCCAGCAGGGCGTCGGAAAACCGCGCGCGCGGAAACGCGACGTTCGAATATTCGAGCGTGTCGGCCATGCGGCCGACGCGATCATGGTTTTTCACCAGCAGATATTTTTCTTTCACGATGGCGCGCGTGGTTTCCTTCGGCGCGGGAATATGATCCTTGATCGCCTTGAACACATACGGAAACGACGGCAGCGCAAACACCATCATCACCAGCCCGCGTATGCCCGGCGCGCTTTCGAAGCGATCGGAAGAATGGCGCAGATGGTGCAGGAAATCGCGGTAAAACAGCGCCTTGCCCTGTTTCTGCAAACCGAGGATCGTGTAGATTTCGCTGCACGGCTTGTTCGGCAGCATGCTGTGCAGAAACTGCACGTAAGCCGACGGCACTTCCATATCGACCATGAAGTAGGCGCGGGTAAAGGAAAACAGCACCGTGATCAACGCCGGATCGAACAGCACGGTATCGAGAAACAGGTCGCCCTTGCGGTTATGCAGGATCGGCACGACGAACGGATATTCACGGTTGCCGTTGATGCTCTTGCCGACGATGTAGGCGCCCTTGTTGCGGTAGAACAGGCTCGCCAGCACCTGGATCTGGTGATTCGCTTCGATCGGCGCGGCCCCCAGCACGTTTCTCAGCCGCGCCTCGACCAAAGCAACGTCGCGGTTCAGGTCGGCGAACGGACACTGCAGCTGGAAATTGGTGACGATGCGCTTCAACGTATAGCGCAATCCATCCTTGGCCGGATAGTAAACGCGGTAAACCGGCGCGATCTCGTCGTTCTCGATATATTCGGTCGACACCGCCGGCCGCACGAAAATGAAGTCGTTGTGGAAATAGGTGCGATGCAGAATGTTGCAGCAAACCGAGTTGAAGAAGGTTTCGGCCAGCTCCGGCTGCTTGTGGTCGATAAGCAGGCCGATGTAATGCAGTTTGACTTCGCGCCAGACGTCGTCGGTCAGGTCTTCCGCGTCATATTCGTCTTCCAGGATATGAATGCATTCCTGCACGCGTTTATCGTAAAAGGCGATGCGCGCCCTGGCATCCGCCTGCGCCGTTTTCCATTCGCTTTCCTCGAAGTATTTTTTTGCGGCCTGGCTGGTCTGGCGGAACAGCCGATAATGCTTGTCGAAGCCGTCGAGGATCGTGCGCGCGGTATCGAACGCGATCTGCGAAGACAGGATCTTGGGGAAGGCAGCGCGCATCGTTGTGCTCTTGATCACTTCGTTTCCGCGAACAATTCCCGCCCGATCAGCATGCGCCGGATTTCACTGGTGCCGGCGCCGATCTCATATAACTTCGCGTCGCGCCACAGCCGGCCGGCCGGATAATCGTTGATGTAGCCGTTGCCGCCCAATGCCTGAATCGTCTCGCCCGCCATCCAGGTCGCTTTCTCGGCCGAATACAGGATTGCGCCGGCCGCATCCTTGCGCAATGCGCGCACCGCTTCCGGCGTTTTCGCGCGGTCGCACGCCTGACCTACCGCATACACATAAGCCTTGCATGCCATCATCGTCGAATACATGTCGGCGATCTTGCCCTGCATCAGCTGGAATTCGCCGATCGGCTGGCCGAACTGCTTGCGTTCGTGAATATACGGCACCACGACGTCCATGCACGCCTGCATGATTCCGAGCGGCCCGCCTGACAGCACGGTGCGTTCGTAATCGAGCCCCGACATCAGCACGTTGACGCCGTTGCCGATGCCGCCCAGGATATTCTCGGCCGGCACTTCGCAATCCCGGAATACCAGTTCGCCGGTGTGCGAACCGCGCATGCCGAGCTTGTCGAGCTTTTGCGCAACCGAAAATCCGCTGAAACCTTTTTCAACCAAGAAGGCGGTAATGCCGCGCGGGCCGGCTTCGATATCGCTTTTCGCATACACCACCAGCACGTCGGCGTCCGGCCCGTTGGTAATCCACATCTTGGTGCCGTTCAACATCCAGCGGTCGCCTTTCCATTCGGCGCGCAATTTCATGTTGACCACATCCGACCCGGCATTCGGTTCCGACATCGCGAGCGCGCCGACATAATCGCCGGAAACCAGTTTCGGCAGATAGCGTTTTTTCTGTTCTTCTGTCCCGTTGCGCCGGATCTGGTTGACGCACAGGTTCGAGTGCGCGCCGTACGACAACCCGACCGATGCCGATGCGCGCGAAATTTCTTCCATCGCGATGATGTGCGCCAGATAACCCATCGCAGTGCCGCCGTATTCTTCTTCCACGGTGACGCCCAATACGCCGAGGTCGCCCATCTTTTTCCACAGATCCATCGGGAACTGGTCGCTGCGATCGACCTCGGCGGCGCGCGGCGCTATTTCCGCGCGGCCAAACTGCTGAACGGTTTCGCGCAATGCGGCGATATCTTCGCCATGGTCAAAGCTCAAGCCGGGCAAGTCGGTCATGGTGTTCTCACATTTTCTGGAAATACGCCTGAACTGATTGTTGACTTCAAAACAGAAGTAAAAATCATACGCTTAATTGACGTTTACGTAAACGTAATGCAAATCCGCTCCGATCGTCACCGCATGGTCCCTGAAGCAAACATTGTCGTTGCGCCTGCAGCCGTTCGTCCCGAGTATCCGAAGCCTGCTGAAGAGCCTCAGGCAACCTGTTTGGTTCGGCTTGCCGCCGGTTTCCTCGCCGCGGTTTTTTCCCTGGGCTTCGCCGCTTTGCCTCCTTCAAGCATCCGCCGGCATTGCGCTTCATGCGCACCGATTTCAGCCAGCGTCACTTCGAGATCCTCGCGCTGCTGCTCGAGCGCCTCCCGGTGCTGTGCCAGCACCGCCAGAAAACGATTGAGCTGCGCCGCCGAATCTCTCGGCGACTCGTACATGTCGACCAGGCCCTTGATCTCCGACAGCGTCAGGCCGAGCCGCTTGCCGCGCAATGTCAGCTTCAGCCGCGTCCGCTCGCGCGCCGAATATACGCGGGTGCGGCCGCCGGCGCCTTCGCGCTTCGGGCTGATCAGGCCCTGGTCTTCATAGAAGCGAATCGCGCGCGGCGTGATATCGAATTCGCGCGCCAGTTCGGTGATGGTGTAGGTCGGCATGGTATGCGCCTGTTCAACGGGAAACGGGGTTTATGTTTAGAATGACAGTTTACGTTAACGTAAACATATTGTAGGCCCGGCCGCCGCAAATGTGAACTTCAACAGTCTTGAACGAATTGCATTGATGAACCCACTTGAATCGCAACTGGATTATCCGTTCGGCGACACCTTGCCCGAGTCCGGCGCCGTGCATGAAATTGCGCCCGGCCTGTTATGGCTGCGCATGGGCCTGCCCTTTGCGCTGAACCACATCAACCTGTGGCTGCTGGAAGATGAATACGATACTGAAGCCGGACCGGTGCGGGGCTGGACCGCGATCGATTGCGGCATTTCCGACGATGCCACGCGCGCTGCTTGGGAAACCGTTTTTTCCACCCGGCTGCGCGGCTTGCCGATCGTGCGGGTCATTGCCACCCATTGCCATCCGGACCATGTGGGACTGGCCGACTGGCTCTGCGCGCGCTGGCATGCGCCGCTCTGGATGACGGCCGGCGAATACACGTTTGCCAGGATGATGTCCGCTTCGCTGCCAGGCGTCGACGGCGCCGCGATGATGCCGCATTTCCAGCGGCATGGTTTGACCGATCCGGCATTGCTGGAAAAATTGCAAGTCCGTAAAAGTTACTATTCTTCACTGGTGCCGTCGGTACCCGCCGCTTACCGGCGGATGCAGGATGAGCAGGTTTTTCGCATCGGCAGGCATCGCTGGCAAGTCATCACCGGCTTCGGCCATGCGCCCGAACATGCGGCGCTGTATTGCGCGGACCTGAACGTGCTGATTTCGGGCGACATGGTGTTGCCGCGCATTTCAACCAACGTGTCGGTATTCGCGATCGAACCCGAAGCCGACCCGGTCCGGCAATACCTCGATTCGCTGAAAAAATACAGTCATTTACCCGGCGATACGCTGGTGCTGCCGTCGCATGGCAAACCGTTCCGCGGCCTGCATACGCGCATCGCCCAGTTATGCGACCATCATGCGGCGCGGCTGGCCGAAGTGGTGGATGCATGCGCGACGCCGCAGTCGGCCGCCGATATCGTGCCGGTCATGTTTCCGCGCGCGCTGGACGCGCATCAACTGTCTTTTGCACTGGGAGAAGCGCTGGCCCATCTGCACAAACTGTGGTTCGATGGTACGCTGCGACGTGAGTTGGGCGTCGATGGCATCGTGCGCTTTGCAACCCGCAAGCATACGCCCTGAAAGTGCAACCGGTTTTGGTGCGATGACGAGCGGCGATATGCCGGCTATTCCCGACATATCGCTGAGGAACCATTGATCGAAAAATATATCCAAATGGGAATAATGAGTCCCGCTTCCCCAAGTAGAATCTTGTTATTCAGGAAATCTGTCACAAAAAGTTCCTGTAGAAGAGAGACTGACTGTTACGTTCCGACATGGAATAGTTCGCGGTAATGAAAGCATCAATCGAACGAGAAGAGTTCACCCTGCGTTTGCAACAGGCGCTGCGCAAAGCAAGTTATTCTCCTGACAGTCCAACCCAATTGGCAAGGGAATTCAATATTCGCTTCGCTGGACGGCCCATCACGGTCCATGCGGCACGCAAATGGCTGGTGGGCGAAGCCATTCCAACGCAAGAAAAATTGCGCACGCTTGCGCAGTGGCTCGGCGTGCCTGCGGAATGGCTGCGTTTCGGCGGCATCGCCGACCCAATTGACGCATTGAGCCGGGCAGCCGAGCCGGGATCGCGTTTTGAATCGGCCGATGTCAAACTGATTGCAGACCTGCAACGGCTGGACGAACAATATCAAACGATTGCGCGTGAGATTATCCGCATGCTGGTGCGGATGAGCCGCCAGAAGTAAGAGCAAGGTTTCGCAGGTAACGCAGGCCGTTGATTGCGCGGCTGCCGTACCATGACAGCATTTCCCCATCGACCAGTTGCACCGGCTTGCCGAGCTGCCGCTCCAGCGCGTCGGCATGCGCCTCGGTAAAGCGGTACGGCTCGGTCGACAGCAATACTTCGTCGACCGCATCCGTCAATTCTTGCGACCAATTGAATTTCGGATAACGGCAATCCGCTTCGGCCGGGTCTGCGGCAACCCAGTGCCGCCAGCCGATGAGCGCCAGCATCTGCGCAATATAGGTATCGCGCGACACGGTCATCCACGGATCTTTCCAGATGCAGTACAACACGGTTTTCGGCGCGGGTTCGGCAACAGCAGCCAATGCCGCATATTCCCGTTCGAATATCGCACACAATTGCTCCGCTCTTTCCCCGGCGCCAAAAATTCCGCCCAGCAAGCGATACAGCGCCGGATTGTCGCGCGGTCCTTTCGGATGAGTGACGATAATGTTCGGAATGAATCCGGCCAGCGCATCGACGGTCGGTTTTTCGTTTTCGTCGATATTGACAATCAGATGCGTCGGCGCCAGCGCCCGGATCTTGTCGAGATTGACGTTCTTGGTGCCGCCGACCTTGGCAATCGTGCGCACCGTGTCGGCCGGATGCACGCAAAATCCGGTGCGCCCCGCCAGCCGGTGCGCCAATCCCAAATCGCACAGCAATTCGGTAATCGACGGCACCAGCGAGACGATGCGCGGCGCTGCCTCCGGCGGCGCAACCGCATGGTGCTCGCGGCCGGCGGCATCGATCAGCTTCATGTCCGTTCCTCCGGCGCCTTGCGCGCTTTGTGCGGCGCTTTTGAAAAAACAAAATCATAAACCCGGTTCGGCAGCATGCGCAGCAGCTTGGCAACGATGCCCATCTGCCATGGAATGACCGTATAACCGACACCCATATCGATTGCGGCAATCGCCGCTGCGGCAAATTTTTCGACGGACATCAAAAACGGCATTGGATAAGTATTGATTTGCGTCATCGGCGTATCGATATAGCCCGGCGCAACGGTGACCACTTTGACGCCGCTTTTTTTCAGCTCGACCCGCAACGATTCGCAATAGCTGATGACCGCCGCTTTCGATGCACTGTAGGCGCCGGCGCCCGGCAAGCCGCGAATGCCGGCGACGCTGGCGATGCCGACCAGGCGGCAACCGCGGTTGCCGGATTGCGCCTGCGCCTTGAGCGTCGCGATGAATGGCGCAAATGTCGCGACCATCGCCACCACGTTGGTCACAATGACGCGCTCGAATACGGCCAGGTCTTCCGCATGTTCGGTCAACGTGCCTTGCGAAATGCCGGCATTGGCGATCACCACATCGACCCCGCCGGCCGCACCGATGAAATCGGCCGCCGCCGCTGCCAGCGCCGCGTGATCGGTGACGTCGAGCGCGTAAATGCGATGGCGCGCGGAACCGGGCAATCCGGCTCTCAGCTGCTCCAGAGCCTGCTCCCGGCGCGCCACCAGTCCGAGCACGGCGCCCTGCCGCGCATAGCATTGCGCCAGCGCCGCGCCGATGCCGCTTGATGCGCCGGTGATGAATACACGTTGCATGCATTGCTCCAATAAATGAGTTCTATCTGCATAAACAAAAAGTCCGCCCTCTTGCGAGTGGCGGACTTTTCGCGTGCGTCAATTGAAAGCTTACTTCTTTTTCGCCATTTCTCCGGCGGGCGCCTGTGCTTTCTGCTCTTTGCCGGCCTTGGCGACCAGCCAGGTCATCACTTGCAAGGCCGCCGACTGCAGCACCGGTTCGGATTGATTCCCGAGACCGGCGCCGACGATCGAAGGCGACGTCATATAGCGGCCATCGATTGCGATGGTTGGCACGCCGTCGATCTTGTACATTTCCTGCAACTGGGTTGCGCGGCGCACCTTGGTCTGCACACCGAACGAATTGTACAGTTCAAGGAATTTCTTCTTGTCGATACCCTGTTTCTCTATGAAATCGACAATCTCGGATTCGGTATCGAGAGATTGTTTTCCGGTATGGATCGCACTGAAAATCTTCTTGTGCAAATCTTCCGTTTTGCCCATTGCTTCGAGTGTGTAATACAGGCGCTGTTGCGGCACGAACGATTCGCGGAAAGCGACCGGCACCCGCTTGAACACGATATTGTCGCCCTGCTTTTTGACCCAGTCGGTCAGCGCCGGATCGAATGCATAGCAATGCGGGCAGGAATACCAGAAGAATTCGGTGACTTCGATTTTCTTGCCGGAGTCGGTTTGCTGCTGCGTGTCGAGCGTGCGGTAATCGGTGCCGTTGACCGGATTGGCCGGAGAGGCGGCGGCAGTCATTGCAACAAAACCCAGGCTGAGCGCAGCCAATAATTGTTGAATAAAACGCATGGATCTTCCTTCGCTGTATTGAATTATTTGGGAACCCGTACCACCGCGACATCCACGCCGTTGTCGGATAACTTGGTGCGTACGCGGTTCATCGTTTCGAGCTGTCCGAACGGGCCGATCCGCACGCGGTACAGAATGCCGTTGTCGGATTGCCGTTCGGCGATACTGGCGGCAAAGCCCATCAGCGCCAATTTTGCCTTGGCGTTTTCCGCATCGGCCTGTTCCAGGAACGCGCCGGCCTGCAGATAATACGTCCATTTTTCATCGCCTGCGTCCGCTTTCTGCGCCTTTTCAGGGGTGGACTTGTCGATCACCGGCGGCTTGCCATCGACTTTTGCGGTCTGCGTGGAATCCGGCTTGTTCGTTCCTTCTTTTTTGGCGTCCGCCTGGACTTCAGCCGCTTTTCCTTCTTCCATTTTTTTGGCGAAATCTTTTGCCGCCTCTTTCGCCGCTTCCCTGTTGCCGTAAAGCGGCTTGTTCGGATCGACCGCCTGGCCCGCCACGGGCTCGGCCGGTTTATCCTGCTTGCCCAGCTTGTTGGTGAACGGCAGCGGCGTGTTCTTGATCGTCATCGCCACCCCGACCGCAATCGCCAGTCCGATGATCAAACCGATGATCAAGCCCAATAAAGTACCGCCCCGCATGTTTTTTCTGTGATTGATCATACTTTTCCGATTACATCTTCGATGGTGCCGATACGCCGATCAGCGCCAAACCGTTACGCAAAACTTGTCTTGTCGCAAACATTAACGCCAGCCGCGCCATTCTCGTGGACGCATCGTCGACCAGCACCCGTTCCGCATTGTAGTAGCTATGCAATTCGCCCGCCAACTCGCGCAAGTAGAACGCTACCTGATGCGGCCCCATTTCTTCAAGCGCTTTTTGCAGCGCTTCCGGATATTCGGCAAGCTTCGCCAGCAACGCCGCTTCGCGCGGCGCGGTCAGCGGTGACAAATCGACCACGTCGAGCGCGGATTCGTCGCCGCCCCATTGCGCCAGCACCGAACAAATCCGCGCATGCGCATATTGCACGTAATACACCGGATTTTCATCGGACTGCGTCAGCGCGATATCGACGTCGAAAACGAATTCGGTGTCGGCCTTGCGCGAAATCAGGAAGAAGCGCACCGCATCGCGGCCGCGCGTCAGATCGCGCGGCGCGCCGTTTTCCGGAGCGCTGTCGCCGGCCGACCATTCGATCAGGTCGCGCAGCGTCACATAGGAACCCGCGCGCTTGGAAATCTTGACTTCCTCGCCGTTTTTCATCACGGTGACCATCTTGTGCAGCACGTAATCGGGATAGCCCTGCGGAATGCCGGCATCGACCGCCTGCAAGCCGGCGCGCACGCGCGCAATCGTGCCGTGGTGATCGCTGCCCTGCACGTTGATCACTTTTTTGAAGCCGCGCTGCCATTTGGTGATGTGATAGGCGACATCCGGCACGAAATAGGTATAGGTGCCGTCGGATTTTTTCATCACGCGGTCCTTGTCGTCGCCATATTCCGTCGTGCGCAGCCACAATGCGCCGTCCTGTTCGTACGTCTTGCCGGCCTTGACCAGCGCATCGACGGCGGATGCGACCTTGCCGTCGGTGTACAACGACGATTCGAGATAATAATTGTCGAACCGTACACCGAAGGCAAGCAGATCGAGGTCCTGCTCGCGCCGCAGATACGTGACGGCAAAGCGGCGGATCGATTCGATGTCGTCGGCGTTGCCGCTGGCGGTCACCGGCTCGCCGTTGCTGGCGGCAACCGTCTTCTTCGTCAAAAAATCGCTCGCGATGTCGCCGATATAATCGCCGTTGTAAGCGGATTCCGGCCAGTCGGGATCGCCCGGCTTCAGGCCTTTGGCGCGCGCCTGCACCGAATTCGCGAGCGTTGCGATCTGCACGCCGGCATCGTTGTAATAAAACTCGCGTGTGACATCGTAGCCCTGTGCATCGAGCAGCGCCGACAATGCATCGCCGAGCGCGCCCTGCCGCCCGTGTCCGACATGCAGCGGACCGGTCGGATTGGCGGACACGAATTCGACCAGCACTTTTTTGCCTGCGCCCAGCCTGCTTTTGCCGTATTGCCCGCCTTCGCGCATGATCGTCCTGACCACCGCCTGTTTGGCTGCGGCCGACACCCGCACATTGATGAAGCCGGGCCCGGCGATGTCGATCGATTCGATCAGATCGCTCCGGGCCGGATCGGCCATTACTGCAGCGACCAGCGTCTGCGCCAGTTCACGCGGATTTTTCTTTAACGGTTTGGCAAGCTGCATGGCGATATTGCATGCGATATCGCCATGCGACGGATCGCGCGGACGCTCCAGCGTGACGGCGGGTTGCAGGCCGGTGCCGGATATGACCGGTGCGAGAGCCGCCTGGAACAGATCGATGATCTGCTGTTTTTGTTGGGCTAGCATGGATAATGGCGTGAATGAAGCGAGCGGGCCGCTCGCAAAGTATTACTCAAAGGCTTGATTATACCGGCTCAACCGCCTCCTATCGCCTGTAAAAATACCGGATGGCAGCGGCGCATCTTGCATAAGGCTTCATGACATGATGAAACGACAGCACCGGTGAGCGCAGCGTCATTCGCCGCATCCGTCGGATCGTCGGTCGCTCCAAAGAACCTTCTGTCCGGATTTCAGGTAATGTGAAGCCTGCCCTGCCGCATTGATATCGTCGAACAAGTTCCGATTACTGAAGGACATGCCGTGCCCGGATTCGCCGCCAATCTCACCATGCTGTTCAATGAAGTGCCGTTCATCGAACGCTTCGAAGCCGCTGCGCGAGCCGGATTCAAGGCCGTCGAATTCCTGTTTCCGTATCAGCATGGCGCGGAAGAAATCGCTGCGCAACTGCATATGCATCGGCTGGAAAACGTGCTGTTCAACATGCCGCCGGGCGATTGGACCGCCGGCGAACGAGGGCTGGCGTGCCTGCCCGGCCGCGAACAGGAATTCCGCGCGGGTGTGGCAAAGGCGATATCGTATGCGCAGGCCTTCGGCACGCCGCGCCTGCATGCGATGGCGGGACTGCTGCCGCAGCATGCCGACCCGGCAATCCACCGCGCGGCCTATATCGACAACCTGAAATACGCCGCCGCCGAAACCGCGAAGCACGGCATCATGCTGCTGATCGAACCGATCAATACGCGCGACATACCGCGCTACTTCCTGAATACGCAAGCCGATGCGCACGCAATCCGCGAACAGGTCGGCGTACCGAATCTGAAAGTGCAGATGGATTTTTATCACGTGCAAATCGTCGAGGGCGACATTGCGATGAAGCTGCGACAGTATCTGCCGCACATCGGCCATATTCAAATTGCCGGCGTGCCCGAGCGCAACGAGCCGGACACCGGCGAAATCAATTATCCGTATCTGTTCCGGCTGCTTGATGAACTTGGATACGACGGCTGGCTCGGATGTGAATACCGGCCGGCCAAAGGAACGATCGAGGGACTTGGATGGATGAAGGCCTGCTCGCCATCCGGCTGACGCAGGATGGCTGCACGCTCAATCATCGGGGACTCGGCAATGCGCTCAGACGCAAGTTGCGCGACGGGCACGAATAAAAGCGGAACAGGCGGCGGCCTCGCAGGATGGGTAAAACGCAGCGAAACCCATCCTGCAGCCGCTGTTTTTACAGCGGCAATTCGATCTGCACGATCCGCCGTTTTGACTCAAAAGGGAATGGCATCCTCGGACAGGATTGACTCTTGCCTGGGTTGCCGCGGCGCCTCCGTGGCTGCCGTGTTTTCATCGGCGTTGCCGTCGGCATCATTGTGGCCGGCCGCGCGGGCGCCGAGCATGCGCATATCGTCTGCGACGATTTCGGTGGTATACCGCTCGGTGCCGTCTTTGCCGGTCCACTTGCGGGTTTGCAGGCGGCCTTCAATGTAGACATGCGAGCCTTTTTTCAGATACTGGCCGCTGATTTCCGCCAGCTTGCGATATAGCACGATGCGATGCCATTCTGTCGCTTCCTTCTTTGCGCCGGTCGCCTTGTCTTTCCAGGTTTCCGTGGTCGCGAGCGCGATATGGGCGACCGCGTCCCCATTGGCCGTATAGCGCATTTCCGGATCATGTCCGAGATAACCGATCAGAGTAGCTTTATTGAGCGTTGCCATGGCAATTTTCCTTGATGAATTAATGCTGATAATTTAATGAATTTCGAGCCGGATGCCTTGCTCGCTGTGAGCGCCGGGCACTTGCGCGCCGGCTTTCAATGCCGCCGCGATCGCTTTTTTGTCGGGCGTCGGCGGCGGCGGCTGGTGGTAGATGAAATACGTCGGCGGCAATTCAGTCTCGCGGTCGATGACGACAAACGGCGGATTTTTCTTGATCGCCAGCGTGAACAGCGCGGTCGTCGCTCTTTCGCGCCGGGCCGCCTGCATCACTTCCAGAATCAACTTGCGGCCGCGCTCGGCGGCACGCTGCAATGCGTTGTGCCGCTCTTCGAGATTCGAGATGGTTTGCCGCACGCCGGTATCCGCGGCTTCGATATTGCGCACCATCTTCGCGAGATTTTCCAGCCGCTCGTCGAGCGGACCGGCAATGCTTTCCAGCGTGTCGGCGATCAACTGCTCGTCGTCATGCCGCTCGGCCAGCAATTCGGCCAGCTGCCGGTATTGCGCCGCCAACTCGAACGCTTCGAACATCGGGTTCATGCGTGTACTCCAAGAACCGCATCGTCGTGCGCCTCGAGAGCGGCCTTGCGCTCGTCCTTCACCTTGGTCAATTCAGCCAATGCCTCCTGATCGGACAGCGTCGTCGCGGCCCGGTATGCAATCGAGAACGCATTGAACAACTCGTCCAGCGTACCGGCACGGTTGATCGCATCGATCAGCCCGGCCTTCTGCTCTGCGCGCATCGAAATGCGGGTGACTTCGATATCATCCGTTCCGGAATCGAGCCAGGCGAGCAACTGCTTCCCGGTATCGACATCCGGCTTGAAAATCGTGCCGTCGAGCAGGCGCGTGCGGTCCTTGCCGACGAAGGCCATGTGCTGCACGTCAAGTTCCAGGAAAGTCGTGAATTCATATTCGATGCCGTCGCGCATGATCGGCGCCAGGCCGATTTTACGCACCACCTGCTTTCCGGTGCGCTCATCCCGCTCCTGCACATATTCGGTTTTGGCGCGCATCGTGGCGATGATGTGGCAAGGGCTTTGCAGCAGCGCCTCGACCAGCGCATTGTGCTCCGGCGTGACTTGCCGCCAGGCTTGCCAGCTGTTGCCCGATTTGTCGGCGATCTTGCCCTGCCGGTCGAGCGATCCGCCTTCGCCGCTCCATGCATGGGTCAGGCTGTCGACGATGATCGTCGATGCGCCCGCCTGTTCAAGCGCATGGATTGCCTCGATGTAGCGCGCCGGGGTAAACGGCGGCGTCAGCGGCAGAACGTCGTACCCTTCCGGCAGCAGGTCGGCATACAAATCGCCGCTGCCGTGTTCGGTATCGATCATGCCGATGCGCCCGCCCAGGCCGCCGGCGATCAGCAATGCGGAATATGTTTTGCCGCTTCCGGCGGGACCGGACATGCCGAGCCGGAGTTTGGCGCGGCGCTTGGTAGCTTTGTGAATTTCAAATGCACCCATGATGATGTTTTTCCTTTCTGCGTCGTCGTTTTCAATTTGCTCCAGACAGCCGATTTGCGCATACCACTGCAAGCCGCCGTCATCCGAATCAGGCTGATTTTCCATTGCAGGCCCTAAATGAACCGGCAGAATCCTTTCTTAAAAACTACCAAATTGGTAGCATTCAAGAAAGTAAGCAGTGCCGGACAATCCATATTTTTCAGTGCAGGCTTTTGATTTTTACCTGCTCGATAATTCCTTCGATGCCCTCCGATGCCGTTTGTACAGGCAGCAGTTGTTCGACGTGCGCGGCCGACAGGCGCCGCTTTTGCACTGCTTCGAGCAACACGCTTTCGCGGCTGGCCACATCGCTGCCGAGCGATGGCGTCCAATGCGCCGGTTCACGCTTGATGCGCGCCTGCAGCACCGCTTTTGCATAGACTTCGCGGAATGCCGTGCGCGCGCCGCCCGCGTCGCCGGCAGTCAGCAGCGGCAATGCAACGCCCCACGCCTGCGCCATTTCATCGGTCCAGACCACCGAAGCCAGTTCGGTCTTGGGCATCATTGCCCAAGCCTCGTCGGCCCCGGGCCGGCCATCATCGATGCGCGCGAGAATATTGGATATTTTCAGCGGCTCCTGCAATTCCATCCGGCAGCGTCCCAGCGCTGCGAAAACAGCGGGCTCGTTGAAATCCGCAAGATCGCGCGCCAGCATTTCCGCGGCAGCCGGCGACAGCGCCTGCCCGCACACTTCGGCTGTCAGCGCGATGGCTTCCACCAGCGCGCGGGCAGGTGTTTCACGGCGCGCTCCAATGCCGAAGGCGTCCGGGTTTGTCGGTTGCGGATAGCGCATTTTCATCCTCTTCATAAAGCTCATGCGGCACCACGGCCGGTATCGGTCAGACCGGAGGCGCGCATGAATTCACTGGAAATAATTAATTTTTGATAAATCATTGCATCTGCATATCGATACTTTGCCGGATCGCAACACAAATTAAAAAAACGCCTATTTTGGTTGCATAAACTCAACATGGCGCAGCGATGCTGAGGTAAACTATTTGCTGATTGGCAGGTCAGCTGATCATGTGTTCGGCTTTTCATTCCAGTAGGCGGCGCTGCGATTGAATTACATTCATGCATTGCGTCCGGAATCCAAATAAAAATACGGCTACCGATGGAGCGTTCAAAATGACGATGGATAGCACTCAAATAAGATATAAAAACTTCAAGAGATTATTCGATGATTTCATCGCCAAACATCCAAATGAACCGCAACGCGGAATGCTCAAGTTATTTGCTCAGCGATTGGAGCTTTCCGATCGCTACCTCAGTCATATCAAATGCAATCGTAAAAACATCGGCAACATCGTCGCACGCGCCATAGAAGAACGACTGAAACTGCCGCATGGCTGGATGGATCGGGAACACGATACGTTCAACATGGCAATCGATGACAGAGAAAAATTATTTGTTGAAACGGCATTAAGCCTGTTTCGCGCGCAGCCAAACGAAGCGCGCGAAATGATGATCGATCTGTTCCGGCAAAGATTGCACAGTCCGGCCTGATCCTTGGCGCGCCGGCAACGAAATGCGTCCGGCATTCCATCGCACGCTGCCGTCCTGCGATTCATGCGGCACCTTCGCACCGCATTCCAATCGATCCGCTAACGACGGCAATCTGATCACTTCTCCATTCCGCAAAATGCCGCTATCGAAAAAGGGGCGGCAGTTGAATGAATTTCTTCTGTCGGCGAATCGTCCGAGCCTGGATTAAGCGCTCGATCGACAGTCATCGGGAAGAAACAGGAAACAGCTGTGAAAATAAATCAACGCAAACGCAGAACGCTTTTGCTCTCTTTTTCGGCAGATAAAAAGACGACGGATGTTAAACTAAAAAGAAATTATACTACTATTTTGGTAGCTTATCAAGCAAAAATTACGTATTGTGAAATAAAAGCTGTACGCCTAACCAGTATTTCAAAATCAGCATTTTAAAAATCTGATTCCATAGGGAATTTATTGAAAATACCATTTAAAGCAAGGCATCTTTGATCAAGCATATATAGCTTGCCCGGTATTTTTCAAGACATGAATGCGACCATTCAGGAAGCTTATAAAACAAGCCGTTTCCATGCTTCGCAAGTCCGGCTGAACCTTGCCTTATCCGGCGCCGCGATTGCGTTGCGGATTCATCCGGCTGATTTTATTATTCGGAATTTTTGGGCGCGTCGGTTGTTGCATGGCGCGCCTGCTGCGCTTGGGAGCGCCGCCGTTTGCTCCATTCATGATCGTATTCGCTCGGCATCACGATCGGCACCTGCAGGCACACGCTCTGCGTCGGAAGCACGCGCAGCCAGTCCCGGATCAATTGCCGGTAGGCTTCGCCGACCGGACGGATCCGGCGCTCCAGATCGTATAGTCCGCGGGCATTGACGCGGCCGTTGTTCTGGCACAGGAGGGTATCCCAATCGACCTGGTCGGTCAGCGAATACCAGGTGAAGCCGACGATCGGTACGCCGTCGTTGCGTACGCGCAGCACATTGGCCCACTCCTTTCGAAGCCAGTTGACGGCTTCATCGCCATTCGGACCTTGCGTCAGGTTGGTTTCCGTATGCATCACGGGCAGGCGGTAACGATCGTAATACTGACGCGTGATGACCGCGTAGCCGAAGATTTCTCCCGACGGGCACATGCTACCGTCGGCCGACACCCGATGCTCGTTGCTGCCGTAGTAATCGTTACCCATGATGCAGTGATGCTTCAGGTTATTCTTGAGGAAAGAATGATATTCATCACGCGTCATGCCGTTGTCCATCAGATATTCGTACATGTCGGAATCCACTCGCCTTCCGTAATTCAGGTCAAGCGATAAAAACCGCTTTGCATTGTTTCTTTCGGCGGGTCCGATCGCTTTCGGATTTTCAGCATGAAAATATTCCGACGATTCGCTCTGAATGAACAAGGCATCGGGCCGTACATTGAGAATGGCCCGCATTGCCATTATGTTGGCCTTGACCAGATGCTTCAGCGCAGTGACGAATCCACGATCGGTGGTGAGCTGTTCATTCCACAGGCCGTACTGCGCCGAAAACAATGCGCAGATATACATTTCATTGATCGGCGTGTAGAGCTGTACCCACGGAAAACGCTGAGCGAAAGCACCCGCGTACGCGGCGAACAATTGCGGAAAATCCGGATTCTGGAAATTGCCTATCCAGTCGGGCACGCCGAAGTGGCACAGATCGACAATCGCCACCAGATCGCGCCGGCGCAGGTCGGCGAAAGTCTCGTCGGCGAACGACCAGTCATAGCGGTCCGGCCCCAGAAAGGTCCGATGCAATGGCGGACCGTAGCGCAGCACCGAAATGCCCATCTCCTGAACCAGATCGAAATCGGTGCGCCATTGACGATAGTGGTCGCACTTCTCGAATTCATCCATCCGGATCTTGCCACCGGCGATGGTAGGAATGCTGCTTTCAATGCCAGTGGCAAAGATGAATCCTGGTAGCATTTTCTGCCTTTACCGAACGCGGGCCGGATGCGGTTTCGCCGTTATCGTCATTGCTCCTTGATGTGAAGAATGACAATTTAAATCGTGCGAAGTTTCCTGCGCCGGCTGCGACAGCCGATTCGGTAAAGAAAAGAGAGGTTGGCCGGCCGCTCAGGAATTCCGATCGTCCTTGACAGGAAAGCGCCTGCGAAGCGGATTGTGGTTTCGGGAGGCTTGATGCGGATCAACCGCCGGCCGCTTCCTCGATCACGCCGTCGGCGACGAAGGCATCTATTTCGGCATCGCTGTAGTTGTATTCCTTCAGCAATTCGCGCGAGTGCTCGCCCAGCATCGGCGCTGGACGCTTGATCTGCGTCGGCGTTTCGGAAAAGTGAATCGGGCAGCCGAGCGCCTTGGTCGGACCGGCCTGCGGATGCACCAGATCGACCACCATGCCGCGCGCCAGCGTTTGCGGATGCGTCAACGCTTCGCCGATCGTATGCACCGGCCCGACCGGGACGCCGGCCGCATCGAAGGCGGCAATCCATTCGGCCTTGCTGCGCGTGATCAGTACCGCATTCATCGCGGCAGTCAATGCGTCGAGATTTTGCATCCGTGCGGTATTGGTCGCATAACGCGGATCGTCGCGCCACTCCGGATGGCCGAGCACATCGGCGATCCTCTCCCAGTTGGCCTGATTCGCGCCGCCGACATTGATCCAGCCATCGCTGGTGCGAAAAGCCTGATACGGCGCGGTCAGCAAATGCGCCGACCCGGTCGGGCCGACCGATTCGCCGGTGGCGAAATGAATCGCGGCGTGCCAGTATGTCTGCTGCAGCGCCGCCTCCATCAGCGAAGTATCGACGATCTGGCCCTGACCTGTCTTGAGCTTGTGCGCATACGCTGCGGTGATGCCGACCACCGCCAGAATCCCGGCATTGATGTCGGCGATCGAGTTGCCGGTCTTGGCCGGCGGGCGGCCCGGCTCGCCGGTGACCGACATCAGTCCCGCGAATCCCTGCGCGATCAGATCGAAGCCGCCCTTGTCGCCGTAAGGTCCGTCGCGGCCGTAACCGGACACGGCGCAATAGATCAGACCCGGATTGATTTTGGACAGCACGTCGTATCCGATTCCGAGTTTTTCGAGCGTCCCGCGCCGATAGTTTTCGGTCAGCACGTCGGCATCCTTGACCATGCGCAGCAAAATCGCGCGGCCTTGCGCATGCTTCAGATTGAGTGCGATTCCGCGCTTGTTGCGGTTGAGGATCATGAACGGCGCCGACACGCCGTTGACGCGCGGTTCGCGGTAGCCGCGCGCGTCGTCGCCGCCGGGAAGCTTTTCGACTTTGACCACATCCGCGCCCATGTCCGCGAGCATCATGCCGCAGGTAGGGCCGGCCATGATTTGCGCCAGTTCGAGCACGCGCATGCCCGCGAGCGGACCCGTGTGGGCGGTATCAGCCTTCATTTGATTGCTTTCTTCAATACCTTGATTATTTGCCGACGAAGCCGGGTTTTTGCTTGGCCAGGAATGCCGCGTAACCGATCCGGAAATCTTCGGTGTCGAAGCAGTCGAAGCATTCTTCGTATTCGGCGTCCGAAATCGGACGCGGATCAGCCAGCCGCCGCGCGAACTTTTTATGCCACTGCGCGACCAGCGGCGCCCCTTCCGCAATCCGCCGGGCAGCGGCCGATGCTTCGGCCGCGACCTGCGCGTCGGGAACCACGCGGGTGACGAGTCCCTTTTCTTTCGCCTCGGCAGCATCGAAGATACGGCCTTCCAGCAAAATTTCCAGCGCGACGTCGGGTCCGGTCAACCGCACCAGCGGCGCCATTTCCTGATATGCCATCACCAGGCCGAGATTCTTGATCGGCGCGCCGAACCGGCTCGACTCGCCGCAGATGCGGATGTCGCACAGCGAAGCGATCTCCATTCCGCCGCCGACGCAGATGCCGTGAATCTGCGCCACCAGCGGATGGCGGCAGTTCGCCAACGCCGCTGCGGTCGCATGCATCACATGGCCGTAATCGATCGCCTGCGCCTTGTTTGAACGCTCGGTCTGAAATTCGGCAATGTCGTTGCCGGGCGAAAAGGATTTTTCGCCGGCGCCGCGCAGCACGATGCAGCGCACCGTATCGTCGGCAGACAGCGTATTGACCGCATCGCCCAGCGCTTGCCACATCGGCTTGGTCAACGCATTGAGTTTTTCCGGCCGATTGAGGACGACGGTTGCAATCGCACCGTCGCGCTCGACCTGAATCAGATCCGACATGCTTGCTCCAGATAAGTAGCGCCCATAATATGAAAACTCCGCGGCGCCGGCGCTATGCGACGCCGGCCTTGGTGCGGCTGCGCGTTTTAGCGTGGCCGAGCAGCGTGCTCACCAGCGACCAGACCAGTCCGGCGACCGCCAGCGTCATGATCGTGCCCACCAGCCCGTTCGACCAGAAAATGCCGAGCGTGCCCTTCGATGCAAGCATGCTTTGCCGGAATGCATCTTCGGCCCGGTCGCCCAGCACCAGCGCCAGCACCATCGGGGCAAGCGGATACTGAAGCTTCTTGAATATGTAGCCGACAACGCCGAATATCAGCATCAGCCAGATGTCGAACTGGGCGTTGTGCACCGTATACGCGCCGATCGCGCATACCACCAGAATCGTCGGCGCAACGATCGAAAACGGAATGCGCAGAATGGCGGCAAACAGCGGCACCGTCGCCAGCACGATGATCAGTCCCGCAATATTGCCGAGATACATGCTGGCAATCAGGCCCCAGACGAAATCCTTCTGCTCGACGAACAGGAGCGGGCCGGGTTGCAGCCCCCAGATCATCAGCCCGCCGAGCAGCACGGCGGCAGTGGCGGAACCCGGAATGCCGAGCGCCAGCATCGGCAACAGCGCACTGGTGCCCGCTGCATGCGCGGCGGTCTCGGGCGCCAGCACGCCCTCGACATTGCCGGTGCCGAAACTCTCAGGATCCTTCGAGAACCGCTTTGCCACACCGTAGCCCATGAAGGAAGCGGCGGTGGCGCCGCCCGGCGTAATGCCGAGCCAGCATCCGATTACGGACGAACGCAACAGCGTCAACCAGTAACGCGGCAAGGACGCCCAGGTTTTGAGGACCACTTTCAGATCGATCGCTGATTTCTTGCCTTTGAATGCGAGGCCTTCTTCCATCGTCATCAGGATTTCGCTGATGCCGAAAAGACCGATTACCGCCACCAGAAAATCGAAGCCGCGCAGCAATACGGGAATCCCGAACGTCATGCGCAGCTGGCCGGAAACGGTGTCCATGCCGACTGCCGCAAGCACAAAGCCGAGGCACATGGAAATCAGGATTTTTGCTTTCGGTTCCTTGCCCATGCCGATGAAACTGCAGAAGGTCAAAAAGTAGACGGCGAAAAATTCCGGCGGACCGAAGCGCAATGCAAACTTCGCCACCATCGGCGCCAGGAATGTAATGACGAGCACACCGAACAATGCGCCGATGAAAGATCCGGTAAACGCGCTGGTAAGCGCCTGCCCGGCGTTGCCCTGCTGCGCCATCGGATAACCGTCGAAGGTGGTCGCCACCGAATGCGCTTCCCCCGGAATGTTGAAGAGTATCGAAGTGATCGCGCCGCCGAACAGCGCACCCCAGTAGATGCAGGACAGCAAGATGATGGCCGACGTCGGATTCATCGTGAACGTCAACGGCAGCAGAATGGCGACCCCGTTCGGACCGCCCAATCCGGGCAAGACGCCGACCACGATGCCCAGCAGAATGCCGATCATCATGAACCCGATGTTTTGCCATGACATCACAATGGCGAAGCCGTGCAATAGCGAAGAGACATCTTCCATGTAGACTCCGGTCAAAATCCGAACAATTGTTCAAGCGGCCCTTTGGGAAGGGGGACCTGGAATTGCAGTTCAAAAATCCAGAAAATCACCAGGGCGGTTCCGACGCCGGTGACGATCGCCTTCCACCAGCTGAACTTGCCGACGGCCATCATGAAAATGCCGATGAAAAGAGCCGAGGGAACGTAGATGCCCAATCCCTGAATCGCAGCGACATATACGATAAGCGGAAGCAGCACAATCGCTACCAGCTTCAGTTGCGCCCGTTCGACGAAAGCCGATCGGTCCGCCTTCAGGATTGCCTGGATAATGATGGTGATGCTGGCCAAAAGAATGACGATGCCAAGCCGGAACGGAAAATAACCTGACTGCGGACCGTCGGGAGCCCATCCGGCGCCGAGCCGGTAGTTACTCCAGATGACCAGCAGCGCAAGTGCCGCCAGCAACCCGCCCACGATGAGTTCGGCAGTCCGTATCGTGATGGCTGCCTCCGATCCTTCGACTGCTTCGGGCTGCTCGGTTGATATGTTCATATTTGAGTTAAGTGGGTGTCAAGAACGAATTAACAGCGCCGCCCGTCCCTGACAAATAAAGGACGGGCGCGCAAAGCGATGAAAGGCCTGTTTATTGCGCGAGAAAACCCGCTGCCTTCATGATCTCGCGATGGTTTTGCTCGTCTTTCGCCAAATACTGACGCAGCGGTTCGCCGCTGATGAACGACGATTTCAGCGCATTCTTTTCAAGATATGTCTTCCATTCAGGCGTAGCAGCCACCTTCTGCAGAAGATCCACATAGAATTTCGCCACGTCCGGCGAAACGCCGCCGGGCAGCATGATGATGCGCAGCATCTGGTACTGCACGTCGAGCCCTTGTTCCTTGCAGGTAGGAACATCGGCCCAGCTTTGCGTGTCGGTCACCTTGACCTTGTACCCGATTCTCTTATCCGCAAACAGGCAGAGCGCACGATGCTGCCCGGCGCGCCATTGAGCGATCGATTCGGACGGGTTGTTGGTATTGGAATCGATATGCTTGCCGGAGAGCTGCGTCGCGGCCTCGCTGCCGCTCTTGTACGGAATGTAGATGAATTTGGCGCCGCTTTTCTGTTCGACCAGAGACGTGATGATGTGGTCTTCGCGTTTGGAGCTGGTGCCGCCCATTTTGAAGGTTTCCGGCGCTTTCTTGACCGCGGCCAGATATTCGGGAGCGGTTTTATATGGGGTATCGCTATTCACCCAGAGAATGAATTCATCCTGGGCAACCATTGCAACGGGAGTCAGATCGCGCCAGTTGAACGGCAGGCCGGTCGCCATCGGCGTCGTGTACAGCGACGAGGAATTCACCAACAGTTTATGCGCGTCGCCGGCCGATGCCTTAACGTCCAGCAATCCTTCGGCGCCGCTCGCGCCGGCCTTGTTCTGCACAATGATTGCCTGCTTCATCAGCTTGTACTTGGTGATGATGCCCTGAATCGAACGCGCCATCTGATCGGTTGCACCGCCGGCGCCGAACGGCACGACGATTTCGATTGGTTTGGTCGGCTCCCAGGCTGCCGCAATACCGGCATGGCAAAAAGCGAGAGAAAATCCGGCAAGATACAACGAGCGTTTCAGGGAATGGGTCAACATGGTTTTGTCTCCTGTTCGGCCAACGGCCATTTTTTTAAGTGAAAAAAACGTCAAGCTGCTTGCATCCGGACCTCTGTGCCTGCCGCCTGCTGCAACGACTCCATTGCGGCCATGACGCCGCCCTTTTTTGCGGCACGTTGGCCAGGGCGAGGCCCATCTCCACGCTGGAGAGCGTCTCCATCAAGGTCAGGTCGTTGAAGTCTCCCAAGTGGCCGATGCGAAAGACCCAATCTGAAATTCGGGGCCGCGATGGTCGATCGTCGGGAAATCCATCGCCCGGAGAATCCGGTCCGGCACATTGGCCAGTCCCGGAATCTGCAGAAAATGATGGCCGGAAGCATCGGAATTAAGTTTGAACATGAATGCCCCTGAAATGCAGCAACAAGGTTGTCTCAATATTGAATAATGGCTTGTTTTGCATACAATAGACGAAAATATATTTGTGTCAAGCTGATTTTGGCTAGCGTGTTTTTACATTAATTTATAACTTATTGTTTTTATGGAATTTAAATGTAGTACCATTTTTTCAATACGAAATATGCGTTTGTTTTTAATATACAATTTATTATGGAATTAGCTGAACATCCTGTTGACGGCCGCGGTGCCTTGCAGATCGACCGGCAGGTACTGTCTTTCGCCGTCACGGCAAAGCTGCGCGACATGATTGTCGAAGGCCAGCTTATGCCCGGCGCCCGGCTCAACGAACGCATCCTGTGCGAGCAGCTTTCGGTATCCCGCACCCCGCTTCGGGAAGCATTCAAAACCTTGGCGGTCGAAGGCTTGATCGACATCCTGCCGAATCGCGGCGCAGCCGTGGCCCAGATGTCGGTTGAAGACGTCAAGCAGGCCTTCGAGGTGATGGGCGCCCTGGAGGGTCTGTCGGGTCAGCTCGCCTGCGAGCGGATCAAGGACGAGGAAATCGCCGAAATCAGGGCCTTTCACTACGAGATGCTGGCCGCCCACGCACGCCGGGATCTGCCTGCATATTACCGGATCAATCATGTGATCCATGATCGCATCAATGCCGCCGCCCGCAACACGGTGCTGACTGCAGCTTACCTGCAGATCAATGCGCGCATACAAAGCGTACGCTTCCGCTCGAACTTCAATCAGGACAAATGGAACCTGGCAGTCAAGGAACACAGCAAGATGCTGGATGCACTTGAAAAGCGCGACAGCGAAACGCTGCGCGCGGTGCTTCAGCAACATTTGCGCAACAAGCTCGATTCGGTGATTGCCAACCTGCACGACATGCTATCGGCGCCACCCACAGAGAAATAAACATGAACGCATCGGCCTCATCGAAGATCCTGTTAAGCGCGCAGATGAAAAATCGCGTCGCCAATCAAGGCGTCGCAGCACGCCTGATGAAGGAAACTTCCGGCGAGGTATTGTTCGATAAATTTTCGCGCGGACGCTACGCAACCGATGCGTCGATTTACCAGGTCGAACCGGTCGGCGTATTTGTTCCGCGCACCGAACAAGACGTCATCTGCGCGATCGGCATTGCCCGCGATGCCCAGGTTCCGATCCTGCCGCGCGGCGGCGGCACCAGCCAGTCCGGACAGACGGTAGGCGAGGCGCTCGTCATCGACAACAGCAAACATCTCAACAAGATCATCCATTTCGATAAAGAGGCGATGACCGTCACAGTCCAGCCGGGCCTGGTGCTGGACCATCTGAACGCGTGGCTCAAGCCTCACGGCGTCTGGTTTCCGGTCGATGTCAGTACGTCGGCGCAATGCACGATCGGCGGCATGGCAGGCAATAATTCATGCGGTTCGCGGTCGATCGCCTATGGCAACATGGTACACAACGTGGCGGGCATCGACGCCATCCTGTCGGACGGCACGGAGGCCCGGTTTTGCGCGGAAGCCGGCATGAGCACCGCAATTCGGCGCGTACACGACATCATGGCCGGCCTGCGCGAGATTGCGGCGCGCGAGCACGACGAGATCGCGCGCATGGTTCCGAAAGTGATGCGCAGAGTCGGCGGCTACAATCTCGATATTTTTCATCCGCAAAGCGAACGTCCGTATACCGCCGACGGCAGCGTGAACCTGTCGCATCTGCTGGTCGGCAGCGAAGGCACGCTGGCTTATACGCGGCAAATCACGCTCAAGCTGTCGCCGCTGCCGGCGCACAAGACGCTGGGCGTGGTCAATTTCCGCAGCTTCTATCAGGCGATGGATCTGACACGCCACATCGTCAAGCTCGGCCCCTGCGCGGTCGAACTGGTGGACCGCACGATGATCGAACTGGCGCGCAATAATCCGGCGTTCAGGCCTGTCATCGACGAGGCATTGATCGGCGAGCCTGAAGCGATACTGCTGGTCGAATTCGCCGGCGCGTCCGGTGACGAGCAGACGAGCAAGCTGCGGCAGCTGGTCGAACTGATGGGCGATCTGGGCTTGCCGGGCAGCGTGGTCGAAATGACGGATGCCGCCGCCCAGAAGGAATTGTGGGAAGTGCGCAAGGCCGGGTTGAACATCATGATGAGCATGCGCGGCGACGGCAAGCCCGTATCGTTTATCGAGGATTGCGCGGTGCCGCTCGAGCATCTGGCCGAATACACGAGCCGGCTGACCGACGTGTTCAAAAAACATGGTACGCGCGGCACCTGGTACGCGCATGCATCGGTCGGCACATTGCACGTACGGCCGATTCTCGACATGCGCGCCGGCGGCGCCGAAAAAATGCGTGCGATCGCGGAAGAAGCCGGCGCCATGGTGCGCGAATACAAGGGTGCGTTTTCCGGCGAACACGGCGACGGCCTGGTTCGAGGCGAATGGGTGTCCTGGCAGTTCGGTCCTCGCCTGACGCATGCGTTCGAAGAAGTGAAAGACTTGTTCGACCCGGCCGGCCTGATGAATCCGGGCAAGATCGTGCGCTGCACGAAGATGGACGATGCATCGCTGTTTCGCTACAAGCCCGGTTATCGGCCAATGGCGCTCGCGACGGCATTCGACTGGTCGGCGTGGAATGTGCAAAGCGATCCGGCGGCCGACATCACGACTGCGCCGGGGACGGGCGGCGATCCGGCCGGCGGTTTCGCCAAAGCGGTCGACATGTGCAACAACAATGGTCATTGCCGCAAGTTCGATGCCGGTACGATGTGTCCCAGCTACCGCGCCACCGGCGACGAACAGCATCTGACGCGCGGCCGCGCCAATACTCTGCGGCTGGCGCTGTCGGGCCAGCTCGGTCCCGATGCGTTCGTGTCGGATGAAATGCGCGCAACCATGGATTTGTGCGTCAGCTGCAAAGGCTGCAAGCGCGATTGCCCGACCGGCGTCGACATGGCGAAAATGAAAACCGAGTTTCTTTTCCATTATCGTAAAAAACACGGCTTGCGGCTGAGAGACAAGCTCATCGCCCATCTTCCGCGCTATGCGCCGTGGGCAGCGAAATTTGCACCTCTGTTCAATTTCAGGGACAAACTGCCGGGCGCGGCATTGCTGACGGAAAAATGGCTGGGGCTGAGCGCCAAACGGTCGCTGCCGCAATGGCGCCGCGATCCGTTCCTGCTTCGCGCCGGCAAGCCCGACAAGCGGCCGGCCGGAGGCGCGGGCGAAGTGGTGCTGTTCGTCGACACCTTCAACAATTACTTTGAATCCGATAATGCGCGCGCTGCTTTTCGCGTGCTGGAAGCCGCAGGCTACCAGGTGCATATCGCCGCCGCGTCCGGCGAATCGCGCCCGTTATGCTGCGGACGGACTTACCTGTCGGCGGGATTGGTGGATCAGGCGAAACAGGAAGCGCGGCGTACAATCCAGGCCCTGCTGCCGTTCGTTGCGCGCGGCGTGCCGGTCATCGGCCTGGAACCGTCGTGCCTGTTGACCATGCGCGATGAATTTCTCGCTTACGGTCTCGGCGACGATGCGAAAAAACTGGCGCAACAGGCAATGCTGTTCGAAGAGTTTCTCGCTCGCGAATCCAGCCAGGGCAGACTGCGATTGAAGCTCAAACCGCTCGCGCAGAAAACCGCGTTGCTGCATGGTCATTGCCATCAGAAAGCCTTCGATGCGGTCAAGCCGGTGCAGACCGTGCTGGGCCTGATTCCGGAATTGAATGTGAAGCTGGTCGAATCGAGCTGCTGCGGCATGGCAGGCAGTTTCGGCTATGAAGCGGAGCATTACGACGTGTCGATGAAAATGGCGGAACTGGCGCTGCTGCCGGCGATCCGCAAGGCCGATGCCGATACGCTCATCGTGGCCGACGGCACCAGTTGCCGCCATCAGATCGCCGACGGGGCGCAACGCGAAGCGCTGCATGTCGCGAAGGTGCTGGAAGCCGCGCTGGTCATATCCGGCTGAAAAAATATCCGCTATTCCAGGGCCGGCAGTTTATATCAAATGCGCCCGGGATTTCAGTGGCGCGGCTGTTTGCCGATCCGCTATTTACTGCGGCAGCAACCGAAGGAACTGACTTCGCGAAAGCGGCCTGTGGTACAGGTGCCCCTGCATTGTCATGCAGCCGGCATGCTCGAGATAGCGCGCCTGGGATTCCGTCTCGACTCCTTCCGCGACCAGATTAAGTCCAAGGCCGCGTGCGATCGAGATGATTGCCAGTACGACCGGGAAATGTCCGCTTTCGTCATAAATTTCCTTGACGAACGATTGGTCGATCTTGATCGTATGGATCGGGAACCGATGCAGATAGGCCAGCGACGAATAGCCGGTGCCGAAGTCGTCAATCGCAACGCTGACGCCCAGCTGGCACAGCTTGTTGAGTTGCTCGACCGCATACTGCGGATTGCGAATGCAAATATTTTCGGTGATTTCGACTTCGATTTGAGCCGGAGAAATGCCGTGGCGGGCCAACGCGTCCCGGAGTTTCTTGAAGAAGTCGCCCCGATCGAGGTATTGCGGCGAAAGATTGAACGACAAGCGCATGGTTTCGCCGCTTGCGGCATTCCACTCCAGCAGATCGCGGCATACGGCTTCGAGCATCCAGTCGCTGATGGGTATCATCAGCCCGTTTTCTTCGGCAAAGGGCAGAAAGTCGCCCGCCGTCAGCAATCCGCGTTCGGGGTGATTCCATCGCATCAGCGCTTCCGCGCCGACAATCCGTCCGGTCGTCACATCGATCTGGGGCTGGTAATACATTTCAAGCTCGTTCTGCTCGAGCGCCTTGCGCAGGCTATGCTCCAGCGCAATCATCTGGCATGAAGCGTCGAGCATCGAATTATCATAGAAAGCATGGCCATTCTTGCCCACTGCCTTCACCTGGTACATCGCGATATCGGCATGGCGGATCAAGTCTTCTATCGTATCGCCGTCGACCGGATAGACGGCGATGCCGATACTCGCCGAGACATGGACTTCGTGGCCATCCAGGTAAAAGGGTTGATGCAGGCATTCGAGAAATTTATCGGCAATCATTCCCGCATCCTGCCTGTCGCGCAACTCCGGCAGCAACAGCGTGAATTCATCCCCTCCCAGCCGCGCCAGCGTATCGCCGCGGCGCAGGCTGCTTTTCAGGCGGCCGGCGACTTGCTGCAGCAACTCGTCTCCCTTTATGTGGCCCAGCGTATCGTTGACCAGCTTGAAGCGATCCAGATCGACGAACATCACCGCCAGTTCGGTCTTGTAGCGTTTCGCCTGAATCAAGGCCAGGTCGAGCCGATCCCTGAACAGGGTCCGGTTCGGCAGATCGGTCAGGATGTCGTGATACGCCTGATAGGAAATCAGTTCCTCGGCCCGCTTGCGATCCGTGACGTCGCGCGCAACGCCGTAGGTGCCGAAAAACTCCTTCTTTTTCTCCCCTTGATCGAGCGAATACATTCCCATCGAATTGAACGAAATGGTCATCAATGTATTCTCGAACGTGCGTTCCTTGTCATAAAAATTGAGGCTCTTCAAGCGCAGTTCGACGTTGCGCGAAGCGCGATCGCCGACACGGCGCTCATTGAAGACATAATGAGCCCGCTCCAGATCCTCTTCATGGACCAGCACCGAATAGTGTTGTCCGATCAGCTCATCGCGCTTGAAACCGAGCAGCTGATGAGCCCGATCGTTCACGAACGTGAATCGGCCTTCGGTATTGAGCGTATAAATAATGTCCGGCGAACTGTCGACGAGATAGCGGTAAAGCTTTTCCGAACACTCGAGTTGCCATGAGATACGGCGATTATCGGCTTCAAGCTTTCGCTTTTGCAGCGCATTGTCGACCGTCTTGAGCAGCTCTTCGTGCGGATAAGGTTTGCGCAGATATCCATAGGCGCCGCGTTTCAGGGCGCCGATCGCCGCCTCGATCCCCGTATCGCCGCTCAATACGATGATGTCCGCATCGATGCCTTGCGCGATGACGAAATCCATGATGTCGTGCCCGCTGAGATCCGGCAGCCGCAAATCGAGAAGAATCAGGTCGAACTGGAGCTTGGTCAATTGCTCGATTGCTTCGCTGCCGCAGGTTGCGGTGACCAGATGACAGCCGGAGTCCTTGAGCAATTCGCAAAGGCTGCTGAGCAGTCTCGGCTCGTCGTCGACAAGAAGCAGCCTGGGGATTTTTTCTTCCTCGAAAAGTCTCGGGGATGAATCGATGTTGTCGAACGCCACATTCATTGCAGTCGAATCGCGGGAAGTCATCACGTTCATGGTTGCCTCAGGCAGAGTTCCGGGCCGGCGATTGCGAAACAATCGCCTGGTCGGTACGGCTGGGAACAGGGAGCAATATCTCGAATGCCGTGCCTTCCTTGTTGCTGCGGCAAATGATCAGCCCGTGTATTTTTTTGACGAGACCATGCACGATGCTCAAGCCCAGTCCCCGATGTGCTTCACCCTTGGTGCTCCGGACCGGCGAGAAAAGATTCGCCATCACTTCCGGCGAAATGCCGGGCCCCGTATCCTTGATCCAGATCTCGACGTACAGCAGCCCGTCCCGGTTGACGAGGCCGTTGTTTCCGATTTCTATTTCGCCCCCGTCCGGCAGCGCTTCAATCGCATTCTTGATCAGATTCACCATTATCTGCTTGAGCGTATCGCCGTCGCTGTCGATTTCAAACGGCTGATCCTGCAGCCGGTCCATGATCCGCACCGACGCGGGAACATACCCGGTATCCCGAAACAAGCGAATCACATCGCTTATCACACGATTGACTTCTGCCGTCCCCTCGCGCGATACCGGCTGCAAATCGGCGAGTCCACCGATTATCTGGCCGACGCGGTCGATTTCCTCATTGAGAATCGATATCTCCGCACTGACCGGTTCCTGTTTTGCGAGCTTGCGATCGAGTACGCTGAGATAATTCTTGATGATCGAAAGCGGGTTGTTGACTTCGTGCGCGACTCTGCGCGATGCCTCCCGGTATTCTTCCGTGACGCTGGCAATCCGGCGGCTGGCCTCCCCCTGCTCGCTGGCGGCTGTTTTGAGCGCGATGGCGGCTTGGGCGGCGAAAGCCTGAAGCGATCCTTCGCATCGCCTGAAATCGGCCAGTTGTCCGAAAGCGGCTCCGCCGATGAAAACGCCAAGACAACGGCCTTCCGACACCAACGGCAGACAGACAAGGCATTCGGTTCCAAGAATGCGTAATAGCTGTTCTTCGGCAACGCCAGGCAGATTCCCGTCATGGCTGATGAAAGTCACGCGTCTCTGCAGCGCCGTTTCGGCAATCGCGCCGCCGGCGCCGAGCGGTATGGAAAACTCGGCGAGGCGTTTGCGATGCTCTCCGACTGACGTTCCGGTAAGAAGGTAGCCGGTATCATTCAACAGAAGAATGGCTGTGTCTGCAAAGTTGAATAGCACGCGCGCCGACCGGCTCACCGTTCCGAGCAACGCCGCCTCGCCTTGTCTCCGGCCAAAAGACCTTCCCGCCTCGGATGCCAGCACCAGATTGCGGACTTGCTCGGTCAACTTCTGCCTGGCGTTATCTTGCGCAGGCGGCGCGGTCGCCTGCTCCGCCGAGGCGGGCTCCAGGTCGTCATCCGTCGTATCGATGCCAAGATCCTCGGCTGCCTTGCCGGCCTGTTCGGTTGCATGGTCATGGATCGACGCCAGATCCGCAGCGTCGATGCCGCACAGGGAAGCCGCCGCCTGCAGTTCCGGATCGTCTTGACCGTGGCCGGCGAACCGGTGCGCAAGGAAGACGATACGGATGAGCGGATGCGCCTTTTCGAGGCGGGCCGGCGGTTCGTGATGGTAAAGCACGCTGTCGGCCAGAAAAGAATCGAGATTCCAGCGCTCGATCATCGATGCGCCTGCCGCAGGATGCGTAATCTGCAGCGTACGCTGCTCAAGTGCGCAAAGACTTTCGTCGTCCCGGGCAAGGAAACCGGATGCATATTCCCCGGGGACTGCGGCGAACAGCGCCAGACGCCCGATGTCATGCAGCAGGCCGGCAAGGTATGCCTCTTCGATGTGAGGATAGCCGATCTTCGCCGCTATCATCCGGGCCGCCACCGCCGATGCGAAGGAATGTTTCCAGAAACTGCGAAGGTCTGCGCCGCTCGATCGGGAGGAATTGTCGAAGACCTGAGCCACCGACTCGCTGATCACCATGGTCTTGACCATGGAGGCGCCGAGCGCTCCAAGCGCCTGTTCGAGATTCGCCGGACGAGCGTTGCGATGGGACGCGGAGCTGTTGGCGGCTTCCATGATTCTAGCGGCCATCCCCGCGTCCTTGGCGATGAGCTCCGCCAGTCCGGCCATGTCGATCTCGTCCGTCTGACAATGCTCCATCATCTTGGAGATTATCTGCGGCATTATCGGCAAACGTGCGGCCGATAAGCGAGTGCGGATATCTGGATCGGATGGATGCATTGTTTAAGACACTGCTGCCAAAAAAGCAAAAAAGGCGCGTGGCGTACCGGCAGGTCGCCGGCGCACTCTGGCCTTCTTCATAGCTGTCATTTGTTGCAGCAACAGCCCCTCTCTATAGGCGCAACCCCAGGGAAAATTAATCGCCTATCATACCATTAAATGTTGTGCACAAGAAATAATGGCAAAACGTATTTCCCCTTCGTATTCAGATTCACGCGCCGGCCGGCATTCGTTTTCCCGGCAGTTATTCCGCAGTCACTTTGGTAAGACGAATCACTTCCGCCCATTTGGCCATTTCGGACTTGATCAGCGCGCCGAATGTTTCCGGATTGGAAAGCTGGATATCCAGCCCCATCTCCGCCAGTTTTTTTCTGACGTCGGGAAGCTGGCCGGCTTTTAGAAATTCAGCATTCAACCGCGCGATGATCGGGGATGGTGTGCCTGCCGGAGCCAGTACGCCATACCATGTGACAATCTCGAATCCGGGCAGCGTTTCCGCCACGGTGGGCAGATCGGGCGCCATCGGCGAGCGCTTCGCACCGGTCACGCCAAGCGCTCGAAGCTGGCCGCCTTTCACATAAGGCAGCGTCGAGGGCATCGCGTTGAACATCACCTGCACATGACCCGCAAGCAGATCGTTCGTTCCGGGAGCGCTTCCTTTATAAGGCACGAGCAGGATGTCGGTCTTGCCCATGTAGTTGAACATCGCTGCGGCAAGATGCTGCGTGGTTGCATTGCCGAGCGTCGCGGCGCTCAGGGCGGTCGACTTCGCACGCGCCAGCGTCAACAGTTCAGCGACCGACTTCGCCGGCACTGAAGGATGCACGACCAGCATATTTTGCACCGAACCTATCACGGTGACGGGAGCAAGATCCTTCAATGTGTCGTAGGGCAGATCCGGGTACAGCGTAGGCGCCATCACGAACGGAGGAGAGACAAGCACGATCGTATAGCCGTCCGGCGCCGATTTTGCGGCGAGGGCGGTGCCGATGGTTCCGCCTGCCCCGGCGCGGTTCTCGACCACCACGGGCTGCCCCATCGATTCACTGAGCTTCTGCGCGAAAAGCCGGGCAATGATGTCGTTTCCACCACCCGGCGAATACGTCACGATGAATTTGATCGGCTTGTTCGGATAACTGCCCGCGGACGAAGAGGAAGCCGTTTGCGCGAATGCCGACGACATGCCGAACAGGACGGAAACAAGAATGAAAGCAAACACGCGGACGAAGCGGATCATGGCAGCCTCACAATCAGTTGAAAACGGTGGAATGCCGACAGGCACTATGCGTGAAAAGACACTTGTCCGGAACGCGGACATTACAGCAGCGGATCGATGAACCGCCGCAATCATCCGTGCGATGCGAAAACCGCTCCAGAAACCTCTAACACAGCTTGTCGCCCTTGACCGTAACGCGGCGCAGCTTGCGCAATTCGTCGGCGCTGAAATCAGTCCGCGCATGCAGCGTGCAGCGATTGTCCCAGATCACCACATCGCCAGGCGTCCAGCGGTGCTCATAGATGAATTGCGGTTGTTCCTGATGATTGAACAGCGACTCCAGAAGCGTAGTGCTTTCGCCGCGCGGCATGTCGACGATGCATTCCGTCATCAGCCGGTTGACGTAGAGCGCTTTCCTTCCCGTGGCGGGATGCGTACACACGATCGGTTGCGCATGGGAGCGCGCCGTCGGCGACGATTGGATGCGCGTGCGCATCGCCGCGTAGTCGCTGTTGCCGGGATCGTAAGTGTTGACCGCCTTCAATCCCGCCAGGCGCTTTTTCGTCTCTTCGGGCAGCGCATCATAAGCCTTGTACATGTTGGCGAACAGCGTATTGCCGCCGACGGAAGGAATCACCATCGCATAGAGCATGGTCGCCATGGACGGACGCTCGAGGTAGCACATGTCGGAGTGAAAATACATTTCCCCGTCGGGCAGGGCTCCGACGTATTTGCCGTCTTTTTTTTCGTTGGTGACGTACATGATCGCAGGATGCGCCTTGCCGCTTTCGTACTCGTGCAACGTTGCCGCGAGTTCGCCGAAACGCTCGGCAAAGCGCACTTGCTCCAGATCGCCGAGCGTCTGCCCCGGAAGACACAGTACGCAATGCTCATGCCAGATATCCCGGATGATTTCGAACGTGGCGTCGTCCAGCGGCTGCGACAAATCGACGCCGCGAATCTCTGC
>JAQGLW010000011.1 GCA_028292665.1 Herminiimonas sp. | reverse complement strand
CGAATCGTCATAACTTCCAACTGCTTTTGACAGCGTATGGCAGACAGATCGCCCTTATTGGCGTACCGACGGCATCCTAACGAATGCCATTGAGCATCACTTCACAACCAACACGGCCTTCATATTGGGGTGCAACGTACAGACATATGGAAATACGCCTTTTTTGTCTGCCTTGAACTTCCACGAATGACCGCTTTGAATGTCTCTGGAGCTGAAGCCCCTATTTTCCGCGGTGGCGGTATGCGGAAACGCGTCCTTGTTCCTCTAGGTGACGGCATCGCCTACCTTAACCTCAAGAGTCGCCGGAGAAAATTGCATTGCCTCGATATTGACTGTATACGTCTTCGACTTGGGCTGCCCATACGATAAGGCACTCATCCCTGAAAACAAAACAGCGAGGAACAACGCCATCGGACGATGGCGCTGTCGTTGTGCGCAGCCTCGCGGTTGGAAGCTCATGGCTGCCTCTATTTCAAAGATGCTTGAATATGCTTGGCATGTTCGAGGTGAGCCACAAATGCCGGCCGCACTTTTACAAGCGTGTTTTTGAGCTCGACGTTCTTTGCGTTAGGTATCAGGGTTTTATCAAGCGCATCAATAACGGCCTGATGATATGTCACCTCATTGTCGACGTATGCTTTGTCGAACTCTTTGCCATTCAAGCCTTTCAGTTTGGTTATGTTGGCCTCGCCACCGTCTTTCAGGCTCTTGCTGGTATCGCTATCCTCCGGCGTCACCTTCAGCTTTTTGACAAGGGCGGTCGCCTGCTTGTTAACACCGGTGTGGTCCGTCACCATTTGCCTGGCAAACGTCCTGACTTCCTTGTTATGGGACATTTTTCCCGCCAGTTTGCCGGCATTGATATCGACTGTGTTTGCAGCGACAACGATTCCGGCAATCTGGGCATCGTTCGGCGCTGCGGACTGAGCGAATGCTGTTGTTGCGGCAAACGCAAACAAACCTATCAAGAAGCTGTTGATCATCTTTTTCACGGTAGAACTCCTTCTGGGTAGTTGATCGTAAATACTGTCAGGCACTTTTCCATCCGCCTGCAACGAACGGCGAGCGCCCGGCAACATGTCTCCCGTTTATCGCCAAAGTTTCAGGCATCGCTTGTCGGCAAATCGGTCAGGCGCGCAAGGACACTGGAAACAATGCGGTCGCAGCGCGCACCATCGAATGAAAACGCATCCTCGAATGCGAAGTCGATCTCGCTGGACAGCGATTCGCGGAGCAGGCCCTTCGCGCGAAAGTACCGCGTGCGCACCGTCGCATCGGGAATATCCAGGCAGGCCGCCGTTTCCTCGACCGTCATCTCTTCCAGCGCGCGCAGCATGAACACGGTACGGAATGCTTCCGGCAGGTCGTCGATCTTTTTTTCGATCAGGCGCCGCACTTCCGTGCGCAGCGCCGCGTGTTCGGGTTGTTCTGTCATGGGTTGACTCATCGAGGCCCCAATTGCGTCGTTATCCCATTCCGGTTCGCCGCCGAGCTGGATGATCTCCGCCCTGCGGGCCGTCTTGCGCGATCGGGCGACCGCTTCGTTGATCACGATGCGCGTCAGCCAGGTCGACAGGCTCGACTCGCCACGGAATTTATCCAGGCTGCGGTAGGCCAGCAGGTAGGATTCCTGGAGTACGTCTTCCGCCTCCGCGTCGTCTCTAAGGATGCTGCGCGCAGTTCTATAAAGCGGGCGGTTGTACCGCCGCATCAGCAGTTCGAAGGCGCTCTTGTCGCCGGCTGAAACCCGCTGGACGATTTCGGCGTCGGACAAGTGGTTCCCGGTCTTCTTGACTATACCCGGTCGCATCGCATCCCCCCTGTAATTTGCTGGTGTCGTGATATTAGATGAAGCGAAAGCGCTCCACGTTCCGGCTTTTTGTGTCCGTTGGAAAAAATGAAGGAATTAGAGTCGCTTTTTCAACCGGAAAACTGAATTGACGCCGAAATTCCAATTGCTCACCGTCTCCGAACGCAGCGCGTCTGCGAAACTATACGGACTTGTGACGCCTACCGCGATTGGTCTGATATCGAGCCAAAAGGCTGATGAATAGGCCGAAAGGAAAACACAAAATGAACTGAATTCGTCTTATCGCCGGTTCGGCGAATATTTCATGAACTGAGTTTTGAAAATGGACGACTTGTTCAGCGGAACTAGTCTAGGTATGTAACCAGTAAAACAAGCGCATTGAGTTTTAATCAACATTCGACTAACCTTAGCAGGCCGGAAATCTAGTAGACTGCCGGCCCACCAAAAGCGTGGCACACAATATAAAAAGGAAGATCAATGAGACATGCAAAGCAACTGATCATGGCCTATTTGGCAATCGTCCTGGCCGGCATCACGCCGGCGCTGTTGGCCCAAGGCAAGACTGAAGTTCAATGGCTGGGACAAGCCGCCACCAAGATCACCACCCCAAGCGGGAAAGTCATCGTGATTGATCCTTGGCTCACCAGTAATCCGAAAACACCAGCGCAATACAAGAACCTGGAGGCGTTGGGCAAGGTCGATCTCATCTTAGTAACGCACGGCCACTCCGACCACTTCGCCGATGCACCGGCCCTGGCTAAATTGAATAATGTGCCGGTGTACGGTCCAGCCGGCCTAATGCAATCGGTCGTAGCCTTAGGCATCCTTCCCGCGGATCAGGCAGTACGCTTCGGCAAGAGCGGAACCGTCACGCCGATTGGTTCCAACATCAAGATCACCTCGGTGCATGCAGAACACAGCTCGGAATTGGCATATAAGAATCCTGCAACCGGCAAGGACGAAGTACACGTGGGTGGTGAGCCGGTTGGCTTCATTATCGAACTGGAAAACGGTTTCAAGATTTATCACATGGGTGATACCGGTGTATTTGGTGACTTGAGCTTCATTGGTTCGTACTACAAGCCGGATCTGATCCTGATCCCAATCGGCGGGCATTTTGTGATGCATCCAAAGGAGGCCGCGTTAGTAACCAAAACGATGCTCAAACCCAGGTTCGCGATCCCTATTCATTATGGGACGACGCCGCAGTTGAAGGGGACGCCGGCGGAGTACATTAGTGCGTTGGGGAAGACTCCGACCAAGGTGTTTGCGATTAATCCGGGGGATAAGCTGGAGTTTTGATCGGGATTGCACGCCCTTCCTGGGACGGTGCGAAGTCCTGAGTAGTCTGCGCCTTTCCCTGTCTGCCGCTCAATGGAATGGTCCACATTCGTACAATTAAAAAGCAGCACCAGCTAATTCGCAAGTTTCTTTCCACCTCAATCAAGGCAGATAACATGTTTATTCGTTCAAAAATAATACTAGGCGCTGTCACTCTTATTCTTGCAGTTCCCGCCTTTGCTCAAGTGGCTCGCCCCGAATCGGTTCGTGTGAGAGGGACGCTTGAAAAGGCAGACAGCACTTCGCTCTCGGTTCGTACACGTGAGGGAGCGACGACGCAAATTGCATTGACTGAAAAAACAGCGTATTCCGGAGTGAAGCGACTGGAATTGTCGGATATCGGGCCTAATAGTTATGTCGGGGTGGCCGGGCGACCTATGGGAGACGGGAACGTCGAGGCGTTAGAAGTGCTTGTTTTTCCGGAAGCTGCACGCGGTACCGGTGAAGGTCAGCGTCCATGGGATCTTCTACCTGGTAGCAACATGACCAATGCAACGGTCACAGCGGTGGTCTCGTCGACTTCCGGACATGATTTAGATGTGAACTTCCAAGGCAAAACGGTGAAGATCAGTGTGCCGAGCACGGCGCCAATTGTCACATTAACGCCTGCTGCTGTGAACGATGCAGTGCCTGGTCTCGCCGTAGTTGTAACCGCGTTACAGGATGCATCCGGCAAGCTCACCGCTACTAGAGTCGTCCTTGAAAAGAATGGGGTCAAGCCGCCGATGTAGCTGGTTGCAGTTTGCAGCGGTCGCGCCAACTATGCGAGTACGTAGTTAATCCCGGATGCGTATCAAACCGCTTGCCCGGAAAGCTTCTTTAAAAAAGGGCCGGGCCATCGCAGCTTCGCAGATGAGGCGCATCGCAATTGAGCAGGCGGCAACTGGAGACCAGTGAGAGCAGTTCTAAAGGCAGGCCTCCGAAAATGATCGGAAGATATAGCAATCCTTAACCGCTCATCGAGAGCGGTTTTTTATTGGTCATCGTTTCGGCCATGCATCGATCGTTCGCGCGCTGAATCATGCAGTCATGCGCCTTTCAGCACCTACCGTTATTTTTTTAGACGTCATAACTCGGTAATAGACAATAAAAATTGTAAATGTTTGATTTATATGAAACTAATAGACATCCTTAGACAAACCTAGCATCCGCTCGACATAGCGCGCAATCAAATCGATTTCCAGATTGACCCTGCTATCCTTCTTCAAGTGTTTGAGCGTTGTGACCTGGATCGTGTGAGGAATCAGGTTGATTGAAAACTCGCAGCCGGCCGGCGTGTCGCTGACGCGATTGACGGTCAGCGACACGCCGTTGACAACGATCGAACCTTTATACGCAAGATATTTTCCCAGTTCGGGCGGCGCTTCTATCACCAGTTCATAGGATTCGCCGACCGGCTCGAATTTCCGCACGATACCCAAGCCGTCGACGTGGCCCGATACCAGGTGGCCGCCCAGCCGGTCAGCCAGCGTCAACGCTTTTTCCAGGTTCACTTCGCCGACTGCATCAAGTCCGGCGGTCCGGTTCAGACTTTCACGCGATACGTCGACCGTAAAGCCGGCATCGGTTTTGGCAATCACCGTCATGCAGGCGCCGTTGAGTGCGATTGAATCGCCGATCGCGACATCCGCCATCGGCAATCCGCCGGCCGCGACTATCAGCCGCACACCGGCATCGCTTTGGCTGCCTAATGGAGAAAGTGAAGTGATGGTGCCGACAGCGGCGACGATTCCGGTAAACATGGCAAATGGATTCTGGTTAAATGAAACGGGCAAGGATACGCAGATCCGGCCCGATTTGCTTGACTTCATGAAAAGACAACGGGCGCTTCCCATCCAGAGTATCGAGTGCAGGCAGATCGAACAGGCCCTGCGCATCGCCAATCAGGCTGGGAGCAAGATAAAGCAAAAGCTCGTCAACGCAAGCTTCCCGGATCAACGATCCATTCAACTTGAAGCCCGCCTCGACGTGCAATTCATTGATCTGGCGCCGGCCCAGTTCCAGCATCAGGGCCGGCAAATCAACCTTGCCGTGCGCATTGGGCAACAGGATGATTTCGGCGCCCCGTTCATGCAACCGCGCCGCCTTGTCCGAATCCTGGCGCGCCGCGACAACCCAAGTGCCGCCTCCTTCCAGCACGCGGGCATCGGGATTGATCTGAAGATGGCTGTCGATGACGATGCGGCGCGGTTGGCGCGGCGTATCGACCGCTCGCACATTGAGTTGCGGATCGTCTTCCATGACGGTGCCGATGCCGGTCAGGACGGCGCAGGCACGTGCCCGCCACCAGTGTCCGTCGTCGCGCGCGGCCTGCGAGGTAATCCACTGACTGCGGCCGTTGTGGAGCACACTCTTGCCGTCCAGGCTGGCCGCCGCTTTCATCCGGACCCACGGTTTGCCGCGCTGCATGCGGGAGAAAAATCCGATATTCAGTTCACGCGCTTCGTGCTCCATCACGCCGGAAACAACCTTGATGCCGGCAGCCCGCAGCCGGGCCAGTCCTTGTCCCGCCACCAATGGATTGGGATCCGCCATCGCTGCCACCACCCTGGCTACGCCTGCCTTGATCAAGGCATCCGCACATGGCGGCGTGCGGCCGTGGTGACTGCACGGTTCAAGAGTGACATAGACTGTCGCGCCCCGCACATCGAAACCGCGCCTGGCCGCGTCGTCGAGCGCCTGCACTTCCGCGTGCGCCTGTCCGGCCGGTTGGGTATATCCTTCGCCGATGATCAGGTTGTCTTTGACGACGACGCAACCGACCCTCGGATTCGGGGCAGTGGTAAAAAGACCCTTGGCGGCCCATTGCAAAGCATGGGCGATGCCTTGCAGATCGCTAGAAATTTCCACGTTTTTTTTCAGCAAGCATGATTGAGAATGACATAAGAACGGATCTGAGCCTGATTATCTGCCTGCATGGTTCGACACATGACCTCTATTCTAGCAAGTTGTGGTGTCGATATTCGGATTGCATACCCGCGGCCGCCCGACGAAATTGATCACGATCCGCCTGGCCTGATTATCGAGGGCAAACGACCATGATCCCAGTTGCGGAGTTTGGCTATTGGCATTAGTGCGAGTGCGGCCGGTGCCGTTATATGCAAGATATTGTACTTTCGAATCGGTAAACGCGGACTTGATCGTCATTCCTTTCGGCGCCGGCCCATGCGAGAAAATAATCTGTTCTCCGGCATCCGCTTTCTGGTTGCCGTTTCGATCAATCAGCACTACCCAGCCTCTGGTCCAGTCCGTACCGTCGCCGGCCGGCACCAGATCGACGCGTGCGCCGCGCTGGATTGCCTCCGAACGCGCCAGATTGACTGCCGCAAAGAAATCATTGACCGTGGTTGTCATCCGCTGATTCTGGATCAGGCTGCGGAAGCTCGGTACGCCGATAGCGAGCAGAACAGACGCAATCGCCAATATCGCCATCAGCTCGACCATCGTATATCCCCGCGCGTGCATGGGCGATAAAGTCGTCATGTCATTGCCAGCAGTTGACCGCGTTGCCGGCAGCCGCTTTTATCCCGGTGCTGGTCAGCGTCAGACTCATGCATGCATCATCCGTGTAACGTGAATTCACGTTTTTAGTGCCGGGCTTTGCGGTCAGCATGACGCAATTCCGGATGGTATCGTCCTGGCAGGCAGCCGCGCTGATTTCGTATGAACTGGTCGCTGCCGTGTTTCCGGAAAACCATTTGAAGCCGTTCGGCGCCGCTGCGGAAAACGCAACATAGGTATTGTTCTGCGAATAATAGCGTTCCTGTTGTTGCATCAGCTGCATTAAAGCGGCGCCCCCTTCCGCCCGTTTGGTTTTCCTGATCGACTCCTGATAGGACGGGTATTCGATTGCCGCAAGCATCGCCAGGATTGCGACGACGATCATGAGCTCGATCAGGCTGAATCCCCGGGAAAAGCTGTTCGCCATTTGGCGTCTTTTATTTTTTGCCGGATGCATCCCGCAGCTCCTGCCAATTGATCACTTCACGCCAGCTCAAGCGCCCCGCGGGCGGAATGAAATGACCGGCGCCATCCGGTGCCGGCGCTATCGTTCCTTTTCCTCCTCCGGCGCCGGAATTGATAACGGCATATTTTTTCTTCACGCTACGTTTGCCGATCGAATTTCTATCGCCTACCTCGGTGCCGGTTTCCAACAGTATCGGAGAACTCAACAGTCCGATCTCCGACAAGAATCCGGTCGGTCCGCCGGTCGGCGGCATGCCGGTCAGCGTATCGAGCATGTAAGAGCGGCCACCGTCGGCGAGACAAGGATTGCTGCCCGGGATCAGGCTGTTGAAAAACAATTTGCCGTAAGCGGTCACCGGATTTGTCACGCTTCTCTCGCCCGTCATGTCGGATGCGGGGAAGTCGAAATACCACCCCTTCTTGTTCTCCGCGCCCGCGCCGTAAGAAAAAACATCTCCGGCAACGACGACGGCATAGTTGTTTTGCACTGCGGCCCTGGCAACAGAGCGCGGCAGTAACTCGCTGCGGCCCGCTACGCTGTATCTGCTCTCGGTTGTATCGTGAATTCCGTAAAAAGACTGTGTCCTGAAATTACCGGGAACCGTATCGGCATTTTCGACATATTTCCCGGTGCCGAACAACACCGCATACCCGCCTCCCGGAGCAAACACGACCTTGGGCTGCACTGTAATCGGCTGACGGCTTCCGCTGCCATCTCTTGCCGTAAA
>JAQGLW010000004.1 GCA_028292665.1 Herminiimonas sp. | reverse complement strand
GGGAAAGACGTATCGCCCAGCTCGAACCTTACCTTGCCGGGCGCCAGCCCGAGCGCGTCGGCGGCAACCTGGGTCATCACCGTGTAGGTGCCGGTGCCGAGATCCTGCGAACCCGACCGGACCAGCGCGCTGCCGTCCGGCAGGATGCGCGCCGAGGCCGAGGCTTTCGACCGATTGGCCGGATAGGTTGCGCTCGCCATGCCCCAGCCGACCAGCGAACGGCCGGCGCGCATCGAGCGCGGATCCGGATTGCGCGTTGACCAGCCGAAGCGCTCGGCGCCGATTTCATAACACTGCCGCAGCGACTTGCTGGACCACGGCAACTGCTTGCCCGGATCCTGTTCCGCATAATTTTGCAGCCGCAATTGCAGCGGATCGATCTTGAGCGCATAGGCCAACTCATCCATCGCGGATTCTTGCACGAAGGAGCCGGTGGCTTCGCCGGGCGCACGCATGAAGGTAGGCGTTCCGAGATTCATTCTTGCCAAACGGTGCGTCGTCTCCTGATTCGGACATTCGTACAGCATGCGCGTCACCAGCGCTGACGGTTCGATCCAGTCTTCGATTACGGACGTAGAGGCAACGACATCGTGCCGCATTGCGGTGAGCCGTCCATCCGTCATGGCCGCGAGCACCATGCGCTGCTGCGTGACAGGCCGTGCGCCGACCAGGCCGAACATCTGGCTGCGATCCAGCACCAGCTTGACCGGCCGCCCGACCTGCCTGGCTGCCATCGCGGTTAGCACCACATGCGACCAGACGGAACCCTTGCAGCCGAAACCGCCGCCGACATAGGGACACACGACGCGGACATTTTCAGCAGGAATGCCTAGCGTACCGGCAACCGTGTTGCGCACCCCGCTGATATATTGCGTCGAATCGTACAAGGTCAGACGATCGCCGTCCCATGCTGCGATCGTCGCATGCGGCTCCATCGGGTTATGGTGTTCGATCGGCGTGCGATACGTCGCATCGATCCTTGCCGAACCGGCAAGCAAGCCGGCATGGTAATCGCCGCGCCGGCTATCCGCGGTTTCGGACAATGCCTTTTCCGGCGGATGGGTCGAGTTTTTCGCCTGTTCGAAGTCGAGCATTGCGGGCTCGCGTTGATAACCGACATGCAGCCGCGCGGCGGCATCTCTGGCATGTTCGAGCGTGTCCGCAACCACCACTGCAATCGGTTCATTGTTGTAATGCACTGCGTCGTACTGCAGCAGACTCAGCACCCTGCCGGCCGGCGGGGCAATCTTGCCCGATCTGGTTTGTGCCGGCAGTTGCATTGCGTTTTCATGCGTCATCACCAGCAGGACACCCGGCACCCGGTTCGCTTCGCCGGCATCGATCCACGTCACTCGTCCCTTCGGGATCGTGCTCGTCACCAGAACCGCATGCGCCATGTGCGGCAGCGCATGTTCGGCTGAATAACGTGCGGCGCCCGTTATTTTTTCGACGCCGTCCGTCCGGTTCAGCGGCTGGCCGACCACGCTCATGCTTTTTCTCCGGCTATACGCAACGCCCGCACGACCGCACGTTGCGCAAGTTCGATCTTGAACTGGTTGTGGCGGCAAGGCCGTGCTCCGGCCACTGCCGCCGCAGCTGCGGTGTGCAGCGAGTCGTCCGTCAGCGGCTTTCCGGTCAGCACCGATTCCGCATCGACTGCGCGCCATGGTTTATGTGCGACGCCGCCCAGCACAATCCTTGCATCGCGCACGACGCCATCGTGCAAATCGAGTGCCGCTGCGACCGAAACCAGAGCGAATGCATAACTGGCGCGGTCCCGCACTTTCAGATAATGAGAATGACCGCCGAACGGCGACGGCGGCAAGTCGACCGCCGTGATCAGTTCGCCTTGAGCCAGGTTGGTATCGTATTGCGGCGTGTCGCCGGGCAGACGATAAAATTCGCCGATCGGAATCCGGCGTTCGCCCTGCGGCCCTTTCGTCTGGATCACTGCATCGAGCGCGGTCAGCGCAATGCCCATGTCGGATGGATTGACGGCAATGCATTGTTCGCTTGCTCCTAAAATTGCATGGATGCGGTTAAAGCCGTCCTTGGCCGCGCAACCGGAACCGGGCGCCCGCTTGTTGCATTGTGCAAAGGCAGGGTCGGTAAAGTAATAGCAGCGCGTGCGCTGCAGCAGGTTGCCGCCGACGGTCGCCATGTTGCGCAACTGGGGCGATGCGCCGGACAACAGGGCTTCGGCCAGCAACGGATAGCGCTGCCTGAGCAGCGGATGATTCGCCGCCGCGCTATTGCTGGCCAAGGCTCCGATCCGTACGCCGCCGTCCGCAAGCGCGTCGATATCCGCCAGCGCCAGCCGGCTTATATCGACCAGGCGCAGCGGCTTCTCGACGCCGCTCTTGTACAGGTCCAGCAGATTGGTGCCGCCGCCGATGAACTTCGCGCCCGGCTCGCTGGCCAATCGGATCGCATGATCGGCATCCTTGGCCCGGTCGTAAAAAATTGAATGCATTGAAAATTTCGCTTATGTGTTGCCGGCAATGACCATGCGAATGGCCGCCACGATATTCGGATAAGCGCCGCAGCGGCAAATATTGCCGCTCATGCGTTCGCGCAGTTCGTCGTCGGAAAGTTCCGCGAGTCCGATACGGACATCCGGTGTGACGGCGCTGATGTGACCGGCCTTCAGTTCGGCGAGCAGCGCCACCGTGGAACAAATCTGTCCCGGCGTGCAATAGCCGCACTGAAATGCATCCTGTTCGAGAAAGGCGGCCTGCACCGGATGCAGCACGCTCTCCTCCGCCAAGCCTTCCACCGTGGTGATCGCCTGGTCCTCATGCATGATGGCAAGCGTCAGGCAGGAATTGATCCGTTGCCCATCGACCAGCACGGTGCAGGCGCCGCACTGGCCGCGATCGCAACCTTTCTTGGTGCCGGTCAGCCCGATCGCTTCGCGCAGCGCATCGAGCAGGGTAACGCGCGGTTCCAGGTGAAGGTCGTGATTTTTACCGTTGATGCACAGCCGCACCGGTTGCGGCGCAACGAATTGCATTGCGGCCGGTTCCGCTGCATCCGGCCTTGCATCTTTTCCGCCGCTTGCATATCGATTGTCGGACATGGTCATTTTCGTCAAGCGGCCGGCGAAATCCCGCTATTGCCCGATTGCACCGGCCATGAAATTTTCTTTCCGTTCACAACTGCCGGCATCAGGCAATGCAATATCGCCGCCGGCCCGTCGTTAAGGAAAGAGTATGGAAAATAAACCAAGTTCCCTATCCGGCGTTTTAAAGGCAATCCCGCGATGGACGTCCGGTGTGGCGGGAAGTGTGCGTCCTTCGCTGAACCAAGCGGATTGGTTAATGTCAGTACGTCATCAGCCCGGAAACATGAACGATGACTGATCCGGACCTCCCAATCGAACAACGCAGGAGAAATGCATGGCGACAAATAAACCCGGCGATGCCGACAGCAAGATCAAGGAAGTTGTAGCACTGCAGCGCAAAATTCAGCGCGAAATCGATGAAGCCAACGCGAAAAAACAAACAGGCGGAAAAAAATCTGAAGGCGCGGTACAGGCGGGATCGCGCAAACAGCCGGAGCCGCCTTTTTCCGAACAGCACTTGCAGAAACCTGGAATCGAGTCTGAACTGAACCCGCGTCCGCAGTTCATGGCGCCGGATTACAAGGGCAGCGACAAATTGCACGGCATGGCTGCGCTCGTGACCGGAGGCGATTCAGGAATCGGCCGGGCCGTTGCCGTTCTGTATGCGCGGGAAGGCGCGGATGTGGCGATTGCCTATTTGAACGAACATGGCGACGCGGAAGAAACCAAACGCTGCGTTGAAAAAGAAGGCAGACGCTGCCTGCTGATTTCAGGAGATGTCCGCGATGCCGAATTTTGCAAGGACGCAGTCAGGCAAACGCTGGATGCGTTCGGCAAGCTCGATATATTGGTCAACAATGCGGCGTTCCAGGAACATGCGGCGACGCTCGAAGAAATTACCGAAGAACATTTCGACATGACGATCCGGACCAATCTCTACGGCTATTTCCATATGGCTAAAGCGGCATTGCCGCATATGCAGTCAGGTTCGTCGATTATCAACACCGGTTCCGAGACGGGGATTTTCGGCAGCAAGATGCTGCTCGACTATTCCGCCACCAAAGGTGCAATCCATGCATTCACCAAGTCGCTCGCGACGAATCTCGTTTCACGCGGCATCCGCGTCAATGCGGTAGCGCCCGGTCCGGTCTGGACACCGCTCAACCCGGCCGATCAGCCGGCCGAGAAAGTGAAGGAATTCGGCGGATCGACCGACATGAAGCGTCCTGCCCAGCCTGAAGAAGTGTCGCCGGCCTATGTATTTCTGGCTTCGCCTGCATGCGCCGGCTATATCACCGGCATCGTTCTGCCTGTGATGGGCGGCGTTACGCCGTGACGGACAACGTCACGGGCGGATGAACATCGCTAGAGCGGTTATCGTGCCGGAAACTGTTGTACCGGAGAACAACCGTCAGTTCGCCGCAAATGACCGGCATACACTTATACGAAAACCGCTCTAGCGAAAGGATTGCGGAACCACATTCGATATCTCGCCGGAGCGCGCGGGAATCGCATTGCCCGGCGGCTCCGGCCATTCTTGCGTCCGGACCGGTATTGCAGGGTCGCTGCCGGATTCCGTAGCCTCGTTACGGCCCATGCCTCCCGTGATGTGCGCCAGTTCTTCAGGCGTTCTTGCCGCGCTGCGCTGCTCGCGGCGATGCATCATTTCTCCCTGCGCATCGCCGATAAACGTGGTGCCGTTGTTGTCGCGCCGGATGATTATTCGGGATTCCGCAGATTGACCGTTGTCGACCGTATTCCTGAATTGATCCGCCCAATCGTCAGGCTCTTTCTTGACGATGAACACCGGCGCCGCATGCTTTGGTTTCGGAAACTTTGCTTTCACGTCGATCATTTTCTTTTTCAATGCATCGCGAAAAAAATCGCCTACGACGAGTATCGCATTATGGCCGCCCTGGCCCCAGTAGCTGCTGCGCATCGTGACGCGGGAGTCGTTGAAGCCGACCCACGAACCGGCAACCAGATCGGGATGCATCATGATGAACCAGCCGTCGGTATTGTTTTGCGTCGTGCCGGTTTTTCCTGCGATATCGGCGACAATCCCGAACCGTGATTTGACTACCTGTCCGGTTCCGCGCGTCACGACGCCGCGCATCATGTCGATCAGCTCGATTGCAGACTGTTCCGACATTGCACGGCTTGCTTCATTTCCGAATTCGGCAAGCACCTTTCCGTTGCGGTCGGTGATGCGCTTGATCACCACCGGCTTGCGGAACTCGCCGACCTGCGCAATGGTTGCATAGGCCGACACCATTTCCAGCAGTGTGACCGGGCTGGTGCCCAGCGCCAGCGACGGCACCGGGTCGAGTTTGCTCTGGTTCACGCCGACCGCCTGCGCCAAGCTGAGGACGTCCTGCATGCCGACGTCCTGCATGACTTGCGCAGTGATCCTGTTTCTGGAATAGATCAGGCCTTCGCGCAGCGTCATCGGCTGGCCGCTCGGCGCGGTCATATCGGTCGGACGCCAAATTGCGCCGTCGGGCGAGCGGATTTCAACGGCGCGATCCTGGTAGGCCCGATTGGGACTGAAGCCCTGCTCAAGCGCGGCGCCGTACACGATCGGCTTGAAAGTGGATCCCGGCTGACGTTCGGCCTGAGCGACATGGTCGAACTGATCGCGCTGGAAATCGCGGCTGCCGACCCAGACCTTGACTTCTCCCGTCGCTGGATCGATCGCGACAAAGCCCGCTTCCAGCCGCGTTTTATTGGCGCGCAGCCGCGCAATGAAATCGGCGTTCTGCTTCAGCCCGGCGAGGACGCCGGCATCGGTTTTGCCTGTCGCCACCTCTTTCTTGTACTCGGGTGTTTCGCGAATGAATGTATCAAGCAGATCGCGGCGGCTATCCCAGAAATAACGAAACGGCTCGATCCGGTTCCGCATCCGGGCATAGGCGCTCGGCGCGCTCGACAGCAGCTGCGCCGAATTCCTGCCCCACTCGACATCGGCTATGTTTTGCAACGCATCGGCCTGACGCGCGACGGCCCGGATAGCCGCTTCCTGCAGCCCGTCATCGAGCGTGGTGTGCACCACCAGTCCGTCCGAATAGAGGTCGATGTCATTTTCATCGGCCCATTCGATCATCCATTTGCGCACATACTCGGTGAAATGGCTTGACGGAGTCGACTGCTCGGGTTGCTTGTTGAAACGCACTTGCAGAGGTTTATCGCGCAACGCCCGATACTGCGCGTCGGACAGTTGCCGATACTTGACCATTTGCGCCAGCACGACATTGCGCCGCGCTCTCGCTCGTTCCGGATTGACGACCGGATTGTAGTAATGCGTGCCCTTCAGCATGCCGACCAGCGTTGCGCTCTCCGGCAGGTCGAGTTCCGCCGCCGATTTGCCATAGTAAGTGCGCGCCGCCATCTCGATGCCCGACACGTTGTAGAGGAAAGGCACCGTATTAAGATAAGTTTCGAGAATCTGCTGCTTGCTGTAAAAACGCTCGATCTTGATCGCTGTAATGATCTCCTTCATTTTCCGGTTGATGCTGCGCAAACGGCCGATGTCGTCCGGAAATAAATTGCGGGCAAGCTGCTGGGTAATGGTCGAGCCTCCTTGCGTGTCGCCGCCTGCCGTATGGAAGATCGCCGACAAGGTGCGTCCGATATCCACGCCGCGATGTTCGTAAAAGCGACGGTCTTCGGTCGCAATCAGCGCATTGATGACATAGGGTGATACACGGTCGAGCGTCACCCATTCCTGCTGCGTACGGCGAAACGTGGTCAGTTCCGTACCATCGGCGGTCAATATCACGCTCGGTTGCGCGGTACGCACTTGAACCAGATAGTCAATGTTCGGCGTAGTCGGCAACAGCCATGCGACATATGCATACAGCGATGCCGCTATTACGACGAACATCATGCCGACCGCGGTCGATACGCGGAGCAATCGTTGCCGGTTTGTGAGGCGGGTGGTTTTTTTCAGTTCCGATAAAACGGTTTGCGGGCCATGCTGCTGCGTATTCTTGTTATCCACAGTCGTACCTTTGTTTTTGGCATTCGGTGGAATTTTTGACAAGGCTCCTGACTTTTAGTTTTATCGGTCACGGTGGAATGGAGCAAGGCATTGCTCCGGGATAACTCGACGCAATGTAATCAGAGAAGAGCGGAACTGTTTTAAAGACCGGCTGGATCAGAGACAGCCAGTCAGGGAAAACCGATTGCCCCGACCGGCAACAGGACGGATCAGCCGGACAGCGTCTGATCCGTTTGTTTATTCCTGGCAAAAATTCGGCGCAGCTACCGGATATTCATTACGCCGCATGCCTGCCGGTTTTCGGCGCCACGCCTGACGTCCCGGAGAGATTCAATACTGCAAGCAAAGCCGCTTCCTTCTGCTCGGCTGCTTTCAAATGCCGCTCCTTGATATGGCCGTAACCGCGAATATCTTCAGGGATGCTTGCGACTGCGACGATTTGCGGCAGGTTTTCCATCGTCAATCCGGGCAGCAGATCCGATATGGTCTGACGATAGCGGCCGATCAGTGCGCGTTCGGTCTTGCGCTCGCCGGTATAGCCGAAGATATCGAGCGCGGTGCCGCGCAGGAATTTCAGCCTGGCCAGCACACCGAATGCTTTCATCATCCACGGTCCGAATTCCTGCTTGATCAAATGCCCGTTGGCATCGCGCCTGGCCAGCAATGGCGGCGCCAGGTGAAATTTGATTTTGTAATCGCCTTCGAACATGCCACCTATCTTGTCGGCGAATGCACGGTTGGCGTACAACCGCGCGACCTCGTATTCATCCTTGTAAGCCATCAGCTTGAACAAATAGCGTGCCACCGCTTCTGTCAGGCGAAGTGATTTGACCGACTCGCCGAGTCTGCTTTCCGCTGCCCGCACCTGTTCGACGAACTCGCGGTATTGCCGTGCATACCCGGCATTTTGATAGTCGGCCAGAAATGCAGCGCGCCTGGCAACGATATCGTCGAGTGCCGGTGCGCGCTTGAACTCGATCACCTGGGCCGGCGCATTCACCTTGACCAGTTTTTCCACCGAGGCGAAATCATGCGCCGCAGTGCGGCCCCAGGCAAAAGCCTGCTTGTTGAAATCGACCGATACGCCGTTCAATTCAATCGCCTTGACGATCGCCGTTTCCGATAACGGCACCCAGCCTTTTTGCCATGCATAACCAAGCATGAACATGTTGGTCGCAATCGTATCGCCCATCAACGCGGCGGCGATCCTGCCGGCATCGATGAAATCCACGCGCTCGCTGCCGCAGGCGGTACGGATATCGTTCTCGGCGGCCGCACCCGGATATTGCCAATCGGGATTCCTGATGAACGCCGCCGTCGGCGTTCCGGTCGAATTGACCGCCGCATGCGTGCGGCCTTCGCCCATGCGCGACAACGCGTCGCGGCTGGCGGTCACGATCACGTCGCAGCCGATGACCAGGTCCGCTGCGCCGGTACCGACGCGCGTCGAATGGATATCGTCCGGATGATCGGCCAGCCGCACATGGGACATCACCGGCCCGCCTTTTTGCGCGAGACCGCTCATGTCGAGCACCGAGCAGCCTTTGCCTTCGACATGCGCCGCCATCGCGATAATCTGGCCGATGGTGATGACGCCCGTGCCGCCGATGCCGGTGACCAGGATGCCATAGGGGCGTTCGGTGGCGGGGATCGAGGGAGCCGGCAGCGTGACCGCTCTACTCTCCTCTTTTCCCGGCAACGGAGAGGAAGCTACCGTCGCTTTTTTCGGTTTTTTCAAACTGCCGCCTTCGACCGTGACGAAGCTCGGGCAAAATCCGGTGACGCACGAAAAATCCTTGTTGCAGGACGATTGGTTGATTTGCCGCTTGCGGCCGAATTCCGTTTCCACCGGTTCGACCGACAGGCAGTTCGATTGCACGCTGCAATCGCCGCAGCCTTCGCATACCGCTTCGTTGATGACTGCGCGTTTCGCCGGATCCGGATACTCGTTGCGTTTGCGGCGGCGCCGCTTTTCCGATGCGCAAGTCTGGTCGTAAATCATTGCCGATACGCCTTTGACTTCGCGCAGTTCGCGCTGCACCGCATCGAGTTCGCTGCGATGACGAATCGTGACGCCCGGCGCCCAGTCGGTGCCGGATGGATATTTATCGGGCTCGTCGGTGACGACGATGATCGGAGTCACGCCCTCGGCTGCGATCTGGCGCGACACCATCGCCGGGTCGAGCGGACCGTCGACCGCCTGGCCGCCGGTCATTGCAACCGCATCGTTGTAGAGAATCTTGTAGGTGATATTGACCTTGGCTGCGACTGCGGCACGGATTGCGAGCAGGCCGGAATGGAAATAAGTACCGTCGCCCAAGTTCGTGAATACATGCTGCTCGCTGGTAAACGGCGCATTGCCGATCCAGGTCGCGCCTTCCCCGCCCATGTGGGTGAAGGTTGCGGTTTCGCGATCCATCCACAGCGTCATGTAATGGCAACCGATACCGGCCAGTGCACGGCTGCCTTCGGGCACTTTCGTCGACGTATTGTGCGGGCAGCCGGAACAGAAATGCGGAACGCGTTCCTTGTCGGGATCGGGCCGGGCGCTGACCTTCAGCACTGTTTCCTTGGCTTCCAGATATGCAATGCGTTCCTTGACGCGCTGCTCTACCGGATGTCCGGCGAAATATCTGGAAATGCGGGCCGCGATCGCGCGCGCGATTTGCGCCGGGCTTAATTCATACGTTGCCGGCAACAGCCAGTGCCCATGTCCTTCGTGATGAGGGTTGCTCCATTCGCCGGTATCGTCGAACTTGCCGACCACGCGCGGCCGCACGTCGTCGCGCCAGTTGTACAGCTCTTCCTTCAACTGATATTCGAGGATTTGGCGCTTCTCCTCGACCACCAGGATTTCTTCCAGGCCTTGTGCGAACCCGCGCACGCCTTCGGCTTCCAGCGGCCAGGTCATGCCGACCTTGTACAGGCGGATGCCGATGTCGCGCGCGACATGCTCATCGATGCCGAGATCGGCCAGGGCCTGACGCGTGTCGAGATAGGATTTGCCGGCGGTAATGATGCCGATCCGCGCATGCGGGCTGTCCCAGACGATCCGGTTCATCTTGTTGGCGCGCACATAGGCCAGCGCGGCATACCACTTGTAATTGTTCATCCGCGCTTCCTGCTCGAGCACGGCATCGGGCCAGCGGATGTTAAGGCCGCCGGCCGGCAATTCGAAATCGGTCGGCAACGCAATTTGCACGCGATCCGGATCGAGTCCGACCGAGGCGCCGGATTCGACCACGTCGGTCACGCATTTCATCGCGACCCACAGGCCGGTATAGCGGCTCATTGCCCAGCCATGCAAGCCGTAGTCCAGATATTCCTGCACCGAAGACGGATACAGCACCGGAATGCCGCACGCTTTCAGGATATGTTCGCTCTGGTGCGCCGTAGTCGAAGATTTGGCCGCATGGTCGTCGCCGGCCAGCACCAGCACGCCGCCATGCTGCGCACTGCCGGCCATGTTCGCGTGCTTGAAGACGTCGCCGCAGCGGTCGACGCCCGGTCCCTTGCCATACCACATCGAAAACACGCCGTCGTATTGCGCGCCCGGAAATAAATTGATTTGCTGCGTACCCCAGACGCTGGTGGCGGCCAAGTCTTCGTTCATTCCCGGATGAAACTTGACGTGATGCGCATCGAGATGCTTCTTTGCCTTGACGGCGGTCAGGTCGACGCTGCCCAAGGGCGATCCGCGATAACCGGTAATGAAGCCTGCGGTACTCAATCCGGCAAGCAGATCGCGCTGTCGCTGCAACAGCGGTAATCGGATCAGCGCTTGCGTACCTGTAATAAAGGCGCGACCGTGCTCCAGCGTATATTTATCATTGAGGGAAATATCATCGGCCGGCAATTGCCGACCCGACGTGAGAGGTGCATTCATGAAGTCTCCGGGCCAAAAATCATGTCTTTGGGTGCGATTGTCTCGCGGTCAAACGGATCCGCCTTGTGAGCAGATCGTTTCGTCCTGACATATTACACTTTAGCATAGCCGCTCGTCCGGCTCAATGCGCGCCGCAACATGCGGTCCCGTCCCATGTAAAACCATGCGTAACAAATGTAACCACAGGTAAATATCGTATTGGAAATCGAAGAACCGCAGTTAAATGCCAGTAAGCCGATTTGGCTATGGAGTATGGAGAACCATTATCATGAAATCGAAATTGTTATTGGGTATCATCGCCGGCTTGTTTACGACCGGTGCCGTCCTGGCGCAATCGGCACCCGCGCCGTCACCCGACCGTGCGGCAAAAATGCAGGAGCATTTCTCGAAGCTCGACAAGAACGGCGACGGCGCGATCAGCCGCGACGAAGCGGCCGGAAACAAACGGCTCGCCAAAGAATTCGACGAGATCGATGCCAACAAGGACGGCAAGCTGACCCGGGAAGAGATGCAGGCCCATCGCGAAGCAATGCGCACCAGGCAAACGGCCAAATTCGAGGAACGCTTCAAGGCAGCCGACAAGAACGGCGACGGCGCAATTTCCAAGGACGAAGCAGTCAATATGCCCGGGCTGGCCAAACACTTCGACCAGCTCGACGTCAACCATGACGGCAAGTTGACCCGGGAAGAGCTGCAGGCAGCGCGTGGAAAAATGCACGGCAGGCATGGTGAGCATATGGCGCGCTTCGAACAGCGGTTCAAGGCGGCAGACAAGGATGGCGACGGTGCGCTGACCAGGGCGGAAGCGGAAGCCGGCAAGATGGAACGCCTCGTGAAAAATTTCGATCAGCTCGATACCAACAAGGACGGCAAAGTGACGCGCGATGAATTGCAGGCCGCGATGGGAAAACACAAACAGTAATACCGGCCGTAAAACGGCTCCAGTTGCGGATTCCGGATGTATCAGGAATCCGCTTTTTTATGTCGTGCTCAAATTCACTTCACCCGGCAGCAGGCTGTCCGCCGGCAACGCCTCCAGCGTTTTCAGCCTTTGGTAAATCGGCGTGAAATCGGGCGCGGTATCGTCGAACAACTGATGAAAATCGCGAATCACAAAATACGTTTCCTGATATGAATCGATCTTGTAGAGCGTGCGCATCACGCGTTCCACATCGAATCGAATGCGATGCGGCTGCGCACTCTTCATGCAATGTTCGATCTCGCCGCCGGACGACAGAATGCCGGCGCCGTAGACACGCAAGCCCTGCGGACTTTCGATCAGCCCGAACTCGACGGTATACCAGTACAGCCGCGCCAGGAACTTGAGGCCGTCGAGACTGAGCGCCTTCAATCCTCCTTTGCCGTATTCCTGCAAATGGTCGGCAAAAACCGGATTGAACAACAACGGCACATGACCGAAAAAATCATGGAACACATCCGGTTCGACAATGTAATCGAACTCATGCGGTTCGCGCAGCCAGACCGTGACCGGAAAACGGCGCTTCGCCAGATGCTCGAAAAATGTCTGGTCCGGCACCAGTCCCGGCACGGCGGCCAATTGCCAGCGGGTCGCCTTGTACAAGGTTTCCGAAATGCGGTCGAACTGAGGAATGCGCTCCGCCGCATCGAGTCCGGCCAGACTATCGATGAAAATATCGCAGGCGCGGCCCGGCACCAGCCTGGCCTGACGCTGATACAGCTTGCGCCACAGCGCATGCTGCTCCGGCGTGTAGGCAGCCCAGTTTTGCGCGACGACATACTGCGCGTCGGCCGACGCATAATCGCCCCGCAATGTGCCGCTATCGGATTTCTCCGCCAGCGTTTTGAAAAAAGCGGCCTGGTCTGCGGTTATGTCCATGTTCATTTCAAACGGAAATTTTTTCATCCTTCAACACGCCGCGCTTGATCTGATCCAGTTCGATGGATTCGAACAGCGCGCGGAAATTACCTTCGCCAAAGCCTTGATCGCCCTTGCGCTGAATGATCTCGAAGAAGATCGGACCGATGACTGTTTGCGTGAAAATCTGCAGCAGCAATTCATGATGCGTTGCATCGCTGTTGCCGTCGATCAGGATACGCAGACGTTTCAGTTCCTCAAGCCGCTCGCCGTGATCCGGCAGACGCTTGTCGACCAGATCGTAATAGGTTTCGATGGTGTCCTGGAACGCCACCTGCTTCGCTTTCATTGCCTCCACCGTCGCATAAATATCGTCGGTGCCGAGCGCGATATGCTGGATGCCTTCGCCGTGATACGCATCGAGATATTCGGCGATCTGCGACTTGTCGTCGGACGATTCGTTGATCGGAATGCGGATCTTGCCGCACGGCGAGGTCATTGCCTTCGACTTCAATCCGGTCAGTTTGCCTTCGATATCGAAATAACGGATTTCGCGGAAATTGAACAGGTTTTCATAAAATTCCGCCCACTCTTTCATGCGGCCGCGATGCACATTGTGCGTCAGATGATCGATGTAAGTCAGGCCGTGGCCCTTCGTATCGGCTTGCGCGCCGGGAATGGCGGCGAAATCGACGTCGTAAATACTGATATCGCCGATCGCACCGGACGCAACGCCTTTGGCGCCGTCCTTGCCGCGCCAGCGATCGACGAAATAAATCAGTGAATCGCCGACGCCCTTGATCGCAGGGATATTCAATTCCATCGGCCCGTTCTTGTTATCGAAGCCCCATGCGCCCAGTTCCAGCGCCCGTTTGTATGCATACGCCGCATCGTTGACGCGAATTGCAATCGCGCACACCGACGGCCCGTGCTGGCGCGCGAAGCGTTGCGCAAACGAATCCTGCTCGGCATTGATGATGAAATTGATGCCGCCTTGCCGATACAGCGTCACATCTTTGTGGCGATGGCGCGCAATCGCGCTGAAGCCCATGTGTTCGAACAGCGCGCCGAGCGCCTTGGGATCGGGCGCCGCGTATTCGATGAACTCGAAGCCATCGGTGCCCATCGGGTTATCCCACGGTTGGAAATCCATGCCTGCCTCCACAGATTCATCTGCTCTATTTACAGTATAGGCGCTCCGCCCGGACATAAAATTGCAAATGTCGCCTTGCATTTATCTTATTGGGCAATAATATTGCAAAATATTATCAATATGAGGTGATTTATGGCTGCAATAGCGCTGGATAAAACCGACCGCAGGATCCTGGGCATTTTGCAGTCCGACGGACGCCTGACCAATCAGGAAGTGGCGGAACAAGTCAGCCTGTCGCCCTCTCCCTGCCTGCGCCGCATCAAGCGGCTGGAGCAGGCGGGCGTGATCCGTCAGTACGTCGCATTGCTCGATCCCGATAAAATCGGATTGGGATTGCTGGCATACGTCAATGTGCGGCTGGAAAAGCATAGCGACTCGCCGGCTGCCGGCGCCGCGCGCAAGGCATCGGCGTCACCGCGCGCCGACTTTGCCGCATCGGTCGCCAATTGGCCGGAAGTGGTCGCCTGCTATGCGATGACCGGTGAAATGGATTACCTGCTGCGCGTGCATGTCGAGGACATGGAACATTTTTCGCACTTCATGATGGAAACCTTGCTGCGCCACCCGGCCGTGCTGGATGTCAAATCCAGTTTTGCGCTGCAGCGGATCAAGGATACGACGGCGCTGCCGCTCGTTTAAAAATACGGACAGATACATTGCTGTCGCCCGTCCGCCGGGCAGACAAACAAGCAATCAATTCTTTCTGGAGCCGGACCAGCTTGCCAGCCATTTGGTGGCAGCGCGCGCATTGGCCTTGAATGTGTAATCCAGCGCGGCGACTTGCTCTTGCACCGCTTCCTGCAGCATGGTTCCCGCATTGGCCGGGCTTAGCGTCAGATAAGCGTCCGCCTCGCCATATGCGCGATGGATTTCCATGCCGGCTTTTCTGGCGATATGGATCATCGTCTGATTCGACGACAGGCAATGCATGTACAGCGTGTCCACATCGGCGTTGCGGCAATGAATCGCGGCCCGCTCGAACAATTTGGTGCCGACGCCCATGCCTCGCGCCGATGCCGACACCGATACGCCGAATTCAGCTACCCGTTCCTTGGTGGTGGCATCGCTGACTGCGGGCAAGGTTTCGCGCGGCGCAAACGCGAGGTGGCCGACGCCGACCAGTTTGAAATTGCTGTCATAAACGCCGAATATCGTATCGCGCGCGAAATTCACTCTTTGCACATATTTCGTCACCAATTCGTCCGGCAGCATCGAACCGAAACGCAGCAGCCGGTCACTGCCGTCCAATGCCAGAAAATGCATCAGCAAACGCCGGCGATCGCGCTCGGAGAGTTCCTTGACGCGTATGGCAAACTTGTCCTGGCCTTGTTCGGAGTCGCGATTGTTTTCAATCAACCCGGGAAAAGCATTCGCTGGTAAATCTGTCGGATGCATGGCAAATCCTCAAAAAGTGCGCGCGATGGTGCGCTGCACAAATCGATTGTAGGCTATATGCGGCACATATTCCATAGACGGGTTTTCAACTCGGCGCTTATTGATTTCTGTCGGTATTGAAAACGGTTGCATTTTCATATGACAGGTGATGCGGCTCGACAATATTTTCCGGTTATTTCTGCAGCGCCATGTCGATGAAGCGGCTGACCGCGGCGATGCGCGCAGTGCGAATGGCCTCCGGAATCCGTTGCGGCTGGTCCGGATAGCGTTGCACGGTATCGGCCGCGATTTCACCCGCATTGACCGCTTGCGCCGCCGTCAATGCGCCCTGCAGATAGGCAGCCTGCGGAAACGGTCTGTCGGCGAACCCGGTACGTCCGCGGTAATCGCACTCCGACGCGCTCAACATGTCGATGAAACGCTGCGGCTTGCGGAATGCATCGGAGCGCTCCAGCAACGCGACGATCGTGTTTGCGCGCAATTCCAGCGCGCGGCCGACATTGCCATGCTCGCGCGCCGTCATCAATGCCAGATCGCGGCATTCGCCGGGAATTTTCAGGCGGCGGCAAACCGCATCGACCAACTTGACGCTGCGCGCTTCGTGTCCATGGTGACGCGGCCATTCCGCCATCGGCGTGGCTCCCTTGCCGAGATCGTGCATCAGCGCAGCGAAGCGGATCGGCAACGCATGATTTTTTTCGGCGGCGACATCGACCACCATCATCACATGCACGCCGGTGTCGATTTCGGGATGATGCAATTCAGGCTGCGGCACGCCCCACAGCGCATCCAGTTCCGGCAGGATGCGCGACAATGCGCCGCACGCGCGCAGCACATCGAACATGCGCGACGGTTTTTTTTCCATCAAGCCGCGCGCCAATTCCTGCCAGACACGCTCGGGCACCAGCGCATCCACTTCGCCCGCTTCGACCATCTGCCGCATCAATGCGATGGTTTCCGGCGCCACCGAAAAATCGGTGAAGCGCGCCGCGAAGCGCGCTACCCGCAGAATGCGCACCGGGTCCTCGGCAAATGCGGACGACACGTGGCGAAATATTTTTTGCTGCAAATCGTTGCGGCCGCCGAACGGGTCGGCCAGCGCGCCGTCCTCGGCTTGCGCAATCGCATTGATCGTCAGATCGCGGCGAATCAGATCCTGTTCCAGCGTGACGTCGGGTGCGGCGTGAAATACAAAACCCTTGTAGCCCGGCGCAGTCTTGCGCTCGGTGCGCGCCAGCGCATATTCTTCACGCGTATCCGGATGCAAAAACACGGGGAAATCCTTTCCCACCGGCATGAAGCCGCGCTTGATCATGTCGTCCGGCGTCGCGCCGACGACGACGTAATCGTGATCCTGTACCGGCAAGCCAAGCAGGTTGTCACGCACCGCACCGCCGACAATGTAGATTTTCATGATCGTCCGGCGCATGGCGCAGCGCGGCCTGCATCGCAAAAGCGATAACATTGCCTTGCAGTGGTTCCTGCATCTGCTGCGGTGAAAAATGATTGTCTGGACATTGTGTTTACCAATATCGGATCGGCCGGAAAATCAATCCGGAAAGCCTTCGTATTTAGCGATGATTTCCGTCTCCGCACGCGCCTCGCGTATCCATTGCGCCACCGCCGGATGCGACGCAACGCGATCCACATAAGCCCGCAGCGCCGGCGCGAGCGATACATCGTAAGTCCGGAATCGCGTCACGACCGGCGAAAAAAAAGCATCTGCAATCGAAAAATCGCCGAACAGGAAATGATGATGACCGAAATGGGAAAGACAGGTTTCCCATATTTCGCAGATGCGGCCGATGTCGGCCTGCGACTCAGGCGTGCGTCCTTTGCCCGGCAGGCTGGCCCGGATATTCATTCCCATCGCCGTGCGCAATCCGGTGAACCCGGAATGCATCTCGGCACAGATGCAACGCGCCATTGCACGCGCCGCCGTATCCTGCGGCCACATTTCCTTGTCGGGAAACTGTTCGGCCAGATATTCGCAGATGGCGAGCGAATCCCACACCGTGGCCTCGCCGGCAATCAATATCGGCACCCGCCCGGCGGACGAATAACGCGCAATATGACTTGCCGTATCGGCCTGATCGAGCAGCACGCGGATTTCCTGAAACGGAATGCCGAATGCCGTCATCGCAACCCACGGCCGCATCGACCATGACGAATAATTCTTGTTGCCGATGACGAGCTTGAAACCGGCATGTTCAGCATTGCTCAGCGTACGGGAAAGCGTCGGGTCGAGTTCTGTGGCTTGCATGGCTCCATCCAAATGATGATTGTTTTATTCTGAATGAGGATAGTACTTTTGCGTATCTCCGCTACACATTGTGGCAGAGATTAAAACATCGTGAAATCCCGGCCGGTTTCGCACGATGCCGCCCCGCCGGTCAGGCATCGGACCCGGCACCTGCCGTCAACTTGCAAGATAATGCGGCGCCACAGCCTCAAGCGGAGTCGGCGTGATCCCGAGTTCGGGAGCGGGCGGACCTGACGCGACATTATCGATTTTCATCGAATCCAGATTATCGCGGCTCATCAACGGGCCACCCGGCATATGTTCAAGCATGAACGCTTGCAGACGCGCCAACGGTGCGGGCAGGCCGATTACCGGGCGGGGATGTCCGCTATAGGCTCCGGCAAGCTTGACCAATTCGCGCAAGCTATAGACACGCGGCCCGGCCAGTTCAAAAATGCTGCCGGCGGCATGAGGATTTTCCAGCGTATTGACGAACGCACGCGCCACATCCCCGACATAGACCGGCTGGAATTTTGCATCGGCGCCGCCAAGCAGCATCACCGGTAAAAATTTTTGCAGCGATGCGAACAGATTAAGAAACCGGTCTTCCTCGCCGAAAACGACCGAAGGCCGGAATACCGTGGCGGCAACTGCCGGATGGGATAATGCAACCGCTTCGCCCGCCGCCTTGGAACGCAAATACATTGAAGGCGCATCGGCATGCGCGCCCAGCGCGCTCATATGCAAATAACGCCGCACGCCATTGGCCGCACAGCCGGCAACGATTCTTCCGGGCAGATCGACATGCGCAACGGCGAAGTCCGGGCCATAAGCCGAACCGGGCCGACCGGCTCTCGAATGCAATACGCCCGCCAGGTTGATGACGGCATCGGCTTTTTGCAGCAAGCCATGCAAGGCTGCGTCATCGTGCACATCGGCTTCGACAACTTCGACTGTCGGCAACACGAGCAAGTGCCTGGCGCGCTCGTAGCGCCGGGTCGGCACCGTGATGTCGCGTCCGCTTGCCGCCAGCTGTGCGACAAGGTGGCTGCCGATGAATCCGGCGCCGCCGATGACCAACACGGAAGAGTAAGCCATGGCCGCATGTCGCTTTCAGCGTGACCGATGTCAGAGCGGATCGGGTAAATCAGTCGGAACAAACCCTTTCGGCGCAATTGTCCCCAGGCGCGCTTTCAGGGATTGCGGTCTGTTCTCGAACAATGCCGCATAGTAGGTCGCATTCGACAATACATTTTTTACATAACCGCGGGTTTCCGAAAAGGGAATCGATTCCGCAAAAATCGCTCCCTCCACTACCCGGGTCAGAGTCGAGCGCCATATCCGGGAACGTACCGGACCGGCGTTGTACGCGGCAGTCGCCAGTGCCTGCGAACCGTCCAGATCGTTCAAGATCATGCTCAGATAATTGGTGCCGAGCACGATGTTGGTATTGACGTCGTTGACCTGGTTCTGGCTGAAATTGCTCATGCCGATTTTGCGCGCGACATAACGCGCGGTGGCCGGCATGATTTGCATCAGTCCCGATGCGCCGACGTTCGAACGCGCCGTCATGACGAAGCGCGACTCCTGCCGGATCAGGCCGTAGACCCAGGCTTTGTCGAGACCGAGCGATTGGACGGCCGGATGCATGATGTCATTGAACGGCGCCGGAAAGCGCTGCGTGAAATCGACTTCTATCCTGGTGCGGTCGGAAGTGTTGATCATGCGGTCGAGCACATTGCTTTGCCGTGCGAATTCGGCTGCCGCCAGATGCTGCCGTTCGCTCATCTTGCGCAGCTGCCAGTTCCATTCGCGATAACCTTCGAAGCGCAAACCCAGATCGAAAAACTTGAATGCCCGGCGAAAGCCCCGGTTCGCCGCCATCGGCGCAATCTCTTCCGGCGTCGGCGGCAGCGCCCGGGCCGGAATCGTGATTTTCCGGCCCAGTTCTTCCAGCGCAAGCTGGCCGTAAAAATTCGCCTGGCTTGCAATCGACTGGAATTTTTCCTGCGCTTCTTCCGGCTTGCCTTGCGCTTTCAATGCGCGTCCCATCCAGTAAATCCACGCGGAATCGTTTTGCAGACTCACCGGCATCGCGTCGATTCCGGCCTTGACCTGCGTCCAGTCGCCGGCGCGCAGAGCAGCGCGCACTTTCCATTGACAGCCTTCGGCAGACAATGGCGCGCCGTCCGCTTTGCGCCAGTAGCCGGCGGCGTCCGGCGCAAGTTTGAGAGAAGCCTGCAGCGCGATTTGCGCCCAGCCGAGCGCCTGTTCCGGCGGCGTCAATTGCTGTGCGGCTCGCGCCAGAGCGCCTGCGGCCTGTTCCGGATCGGTTCTGGCGACACGTCCCAATGCAACGATGAAGGCTTCATGCGCCGCGCGGCCTGTGCCGACGCCGCGTCCCAGCAGCAGCGCCGGTTTGTCGATCGCCTGCGGCAGCAAATTTTCCGGCGCGTCCGTAAGCACGGCAATACGGCGTGCAAGTCCGGCGTTATTGAATTCCGCCGCAAGCCGAATCTGCGACCAGAGATCGTCGGCGTTGAATTGCCCGTTTTGCGCCAGCGTCGCAATCAGTGCCGGACAGGCGTCGCCGTAGTCCCTGGGCGATGCCAGCAGGGCGCGGGCTTCGCTCGCGACATCCTGGCCTTTGACCGCCCGCGACATCAACGCGTAACATTTCAACTGCATATCGTCATTCAGCACAAACTGCGGATATTGCTCATCGAAAGTCGCCCAGTCGCGCGCCTTGCCCAATTCCAGCAGCCAGTCGTTCCGCAGCCGGTCGGCAATCGCGCTGCCGTCATAGCGCAGCAGGAAATCGCGGATTTCGGCAACCGGTGCGTCCTTGAGCCGCGGCTTGAGCCGGTAATAATCCACATAAGAGGGGATCGGATAATCAGGCAGGTGCGATGCGAGTTCGATTGCCTTTGCGGCATCATCGCGGCGGGCCGCATCGCGCAACGACAGGAAAACATCGTCGTCGGTGGCGGAAAAACCAGAACGCTTTTGCGCATACGCGTCCGGCAACAACAATGCCGCCGATGAGGCGGCAAACGTCATGCCTACGATCCATTTGATTGCGACCTTCAATTTACTGACCTCTCATACTTACATCATCTAGAATAGCACGTGATTTCAACCGTTTCACGTCTCCAATGTTGCGCACAATCATGCCTCTGAAAACATGTCGAACAAATCCGATTTGCGACGCTCGTTAATTGCGGCAAGACACGCGATCTCATCCGATATGCGTACGCGATGGGATGCCGCGATCGGCGCTCGCATGCTCGCATGGCTGGCGGACAACCCGGTACGAACATTGGGTATCTATTGGCCGATACAAAATGAACCGGACTTGCGCAGCGTATATGCCGATCTTGCCGGGCAAGGTATACGACTGGCATTGCCGATTGTAGTTCGCAGGGATGCGCCTCTCGAATTCGCCTGCTGGACGCCGGGCGATACGTTGATGAAAGATGCGTATGGCGTATTGATCCCTGCCGAAAGAAGCATCGTCATGCAGCCGGATGCACTATTGATACCTTGCGTCGGTTTCAACATGGAGGGTTTCCGATTGGGCTATGGCGCCGGGTTCTATGACCGGACGCTGGCGGCAACACCGCGTCCGGTTGCGATCGGCATCGCCTATTCATTCGGATTGGCCGCCTTCGATCCGGCGCCGCATGATATCGCGCTGGACGTCATCCTTACCGAGGTATCGAGCGGCACGGAAAATTGACATGGCGGCTGGCCGGCCGGTTATTCAATCAACGCCGCCCGTTCCATTTCGCGTCAGGGCATCAAATCCCCGTTCGCCATGTGCTAACCGGCCAAATTCAGCCGTCGGCAGATTGCCGCTGTCGCTGCCGCATGGTTCAATGTATAGAAATGCAATCCGGGCGCACCGCCCGCCAGCAGACGCTCGCATAGCTGCGTGACGACATCCAGTCCAAAAGCGCGAATGGACTCGGTATCATCGCCGAAAGCGGCAAGCTTGAGTCGAATCCAGCGCGGAATTTCGGCTCCGCACATATCGGAAAAACGCATCAGCTGCGAATAATTCGTGATCGGCATGATGCCCGCTACGATCGGCACGGCGACATCGATCTTGCGCGCTTCTTCGACGAACCGGAAATAGGCGTCCGCATTATAGAAATACTGCGTGATGGCCGCATTGGCGCCGGCCCGCACCTTGCGTGCAAAATTCTGCAGATCGTCCTGCGGCGATTTCGCCTGCGGATGCGTTTCCGGATAGGCCGCGGCTTCGATATGGAACCAGTCGCCGGTTTCGGCGCGGATGAATTCGATCAGCTCATTGGCATAACGGAATTCGCCAGACGAAAAATCGACCGCGCCATAACCGCTCGGCAAATCGCCGCGCAATGCGACCAGGCGCTTGATGCCGTGCGCTTTATATTCCGCCAATATTGCACGCAGACTGTCGCGCGAACTGCCCAGACAGGACAGGTGCGGCGCGGCTTCGTGGCCTTCGCGCCGGATTTCAAGTACGGTATCGAGCGTTCCCTTCTGGGTCGAACCGCCTGCGCCGAACGTGACTGAAAAATATTTCGGATGAAGCTCAGCCAGCTGCGCGCGCGTGATGCGCAATTTTTCCACGCCCTCGGGCGTTTTGGGCGGAAAAAATTCGATGCTGATATCTTGTTGAGACATTTATTTTTTCAATAAAAGTGCGGACAATGCCCACGAAATAATACTGTACAACAGTGCGCCGCCGACCGCCGACCAGAAGCCCGCGACATAGAAACCATCGACCAGATGCGCAACCGCCCAGAACATCAGGCCGTTGATCACGAAAATGAACAATCCCAGCGTTACCACGGTTACCGGCAAGGTCAACAGCACCAGAACCGGGCGGATCAGTGTATTGACCAGACCCAGCACCAGGGCGGCAATCAGCGCAGTCGTAATGTTTTCGACATACACGGATTGCATCAGATAAGGCACGGCGAATAATGCGGCCGCATTGATGAGCCAGGTAAGAAGCAGGCGCATGAATTCCCTTTACGTTTGACGTCAAACCGCTCCGGCCATATCCGAAAGGCTGTGCCGGAGCGGCGCCGTACCTGCAATGCCGATTTAGTAACGGTAATGCTCGGGCTTGTACGGCCCCGTCTTCTGCACACCGATATACCCGGCCTGCTCATCGGTCAGCTCGGTCAACTGAGCATTGAGTTTCTTCAACTGCAGGCGCGCGACTTTTTCATCCAGATGCTTGGGCAATGTGTAGACGCCCACCGGATACGATGCGGTATTCACATACAGTTCGATTTGCGCAATGGTCTGATTCGCAAATGACGAGCTCATCACATACGACGGATGACCGGTGCCGCAACCGAGATTGACCAGACGGCCTTCGGCCAGCAGAATGATTCGCTTGCCGTCCGGAAAAATAACGTGGTCGACTTGCGGCTTGATGTTTTCCCAGGTGTATTGCTTGAGCGCGGCAACCTCGATCTCGTTATCGAAGTGCCCGATGTTGCAGACAATCGCCTGGTCTTTCATCTTTTTCATGTGCGCATGCGTGATCACATGATAGTTGCCGGTCGCAGTGACAAAAATGTCGGCATGTTCGGCCGCGTAATCCATCGTCACGACGCGATATCCTTCCATCGCGGCCTGCAATGCGCAGATCGGATCGACTTCGGTCACCCACACCTGCGCCGACAATGCGCGCAGCGCCTGTGCAGAACCCTTGCCCACATCGCCGTAACCGGCAACCACGGCCACCTTGCCCGCAATCATGACGTCGGTCGCACGCTTGATGCCGTCGACCAGCGACTCACGGCAGCCGTACAGATTGTCGAACTTGGATTTGGTGACGGAATCATTGACGTTGATCGCAGGGAAGGCAAGCTTGCCTTCCTTGTGCATCTGATACAGGCGATGCACGCCGGTGGTGGTTTCCTCGGTCACGCCCTTGATTTCAGCCAGTCGATTCGAATACCAGCCGGGTTGGCTTGCCAGACGTTTCTTGATCGAATTGAACAAGCAGATCTCTTCCTCCGAACCCGGATTGTTCAATATCGATGCGTCTTTTTCAGCGCGGGTGCCGAGATGCAGCAGCAAGGTCGCATCGCCGCCGTCGTCGAGAATCATGTTCGAATATTGCGCACCCTGCGCGCTGTCCGGCCATTCGAAAATGCGATGCGTGAATTCCCAGTAATCGTCGAGCGATTCGCCCTTGAATGCGAAGACCGGCGTACCGGCCGCGGCAATCGCGGCAGCCGCATGATCTTGCGTCGAATAAATATTGCAGGATGCCCAACGGACTTTTGCGCCGAGCGCTTCCAGTGTCTGGATCAGCACGGCGGTCTGGATCGTCATATGGATCGAACCGGTGATCCGTGCTCCCTTCAATGGCTGCCGGGAGGCGAATTCTTCGCGAATCGCCATCAGGCCGGGCATTTCGGTTTCGGCGATCTTGATCTCTTTGCGGCCCCAATCGGCCAAGCCGAGGTCGGCCACGAAATAGTCTTGATCTGGGGAATTTGAGGATTTCAATGCTACGGCGCTCATCACGCCCTCCTTTCGTTAGAAAAAAAGTAACGTGAGCGCGGTTGCCATGTTGATGTATCAAGCCTGGCAGGTTTGTGCAACCTGTCGCAACGCTCCTTGACACGCCGTCATTTTAATCGAAATCGGCGCACATGGTTATTTTTCGAAGCGCAGCAATTGTGTGCCTTGCCACAGCAGCACATAACAAATGCCGATCAGCGCACCGTACAAATGAGAGATCGTCACGACCGAACCGCCGATCGCCCGTACGGTTCGCTCCGAAGGCCCGTAGCAGAATTCGATCGCCAGTTTAATCGCCAGCAAGGCCATTCCAGCGGCGCCGATCCAGCGCGGCATCGGCCAACTCAGCCGGGGCCGTTGCCATTTTGACGGCGGCGCCGCGAACCGTCCATTGATCCGCGCCGGGACAGGCTGCCAGCCGGCCAGCGCGCAACCCGACCACAACCCGTGCAGCGAACCCGACAAGCCGGCATACCAGGCCAGTTCGGGATGAAAACAAAACAGCAGCACGCTGATCCCGATCGCGGTTGCGCCCAGCATGCCGAACGCATGCAACAAGGGCATGTCATTCCACAGCAACTCGCAAAGCAGTAACAGGCCGATCAAGTTGAAAAGCAAATGCATCGTGTTGAGATGCACCAGATGCGCAGTCAGTACACGCCAGCCGCCGCCCGACAGCACGGCAGCCCGATCGTAGCGAAATTGCGCCAGGCCGTGCGGCCAATATGTGAAGACAATCGCGCAAAAGGACACCCCGAGACAGAACAGCCACTTGTTCCGCCCGGCGTCATGCAGGAATAATCGCGGCGGCGCTTCCAAGATCAGTTACGCCGGATTTTGAATGCACGGCGCATGCGCATGCATGTCGCCAGCAACGCCAGCCCAAGCAGCGACTCGCCGTCCAGGCTGCCGCCGCCTCCGCCGGATGATACCGGCGCGGTCACCGTGATTCTTACCGTACCGGTCGCGCTGTTGACGCCGCCCGTATCGCTCGCATGATAAGTCAGGACATAACTGCCGGCCGGGGCCGCACTCGGCCAGTTGAATGCGCCTGTCGTTTGATTCAGCGTCGCAGAAGCAGGCAGCGAATCCGCGCTGTAAGTAACCGCGTCGCCTTCCGGATCGGTGGCGCCGACCGTGAAATTGAGCGCCTGGCCTGCTATCACGGTCTGGTCCGCTACCGCAGAAAGCACGGGTGCGGCGTTGACCCGGACCGTTGCCGTGGCTGCGCCGATCTTTCCGTTACTGTCGGTTACCGTCAGCTTGAAAGAATAGATGCCGCTGACGGGCGCGCTGAACGTGGCATTCGCCGTATTGGCGCCGCCGATTGCGCCGACATTGGCGCCGGTTTGCTGCGACCACGCATAAGTGTTGATGGAACGGCCCGTACCCGGAGCCACGGTATCGACGCTCGAGAGCGGAACCACCGCATTCGGCGCGACGACCTGATAGGCATTCGTCAGGCTGACGATAGGCGCCAGTTCGTTGACTTTAATTAATGCCCCTTCCGCATCCAGCAAGCCTTCGCCGCACAGCCCGGTGAAACGGCTTTGCGTACAGGTTGTTCCGGCAGGATGCGGACGCGCCGATGATTGCAGGTACGATTTGATCTGCGCCAGCGTCAACGACGAATTCAATGACAGCATCAGCGCCACGACGCCGGACACATGCGGCGCCGCCATGCTGGTTCCCTGCAGCTTGCTGTAACCATCCGCGACGGGAGCATTGGTACCCGTATTCGACAGTGAATAGACGCCGGGCCCGTTGGCGGAAACGAGCGCATTGCATCCGGAAGACATTGTGCCGCAGCCGCCGCCGGGAGCGCTGATGGCGGTTTCGACGCCGATATTGGCATAGTTGGCATTGTCGCCATCGATCGCATGGGCGGTGACCGCGATGACGCCGGTGCAGTTTGCCGGCTGGCTTAAGGCAGGAGAGCTGCCATTCCCCGCCGCCACCACAATGACTTTCCCCGCGCCGACGACGTCATTGACGGCAGACTGAAACGTGCTGGAACATGCGCCGGTAGCGCCCAGGCTCATGTTAAGCACCTGCGCGGGGGTGGTGTTGTCGGGCACGCCGGCAACATGAATACCTGCAGCCCACCGCATACCGTCCGCTATGTCGGAAGTCAAACCGCCGCACTTGCCGATCACGCGTACCGGCAGAATTTTAGCCAGCGGCGCAATGCCTGTTCCACCGGTGCCGTTATCCATCTGTGCAGCAATGGTGCCGGCCACATGCGTTCCATGCCAGCTTGATTTGGGATTGGCATCGGTGCTGCATAAATCGCCCGGGTCCTGCGGATCGGCGTCCCTGCCGTTGCCATCATTGGCCACCGTGCTGTTGGAAATGAAATCGTATCCTGGCAATACCGTGGCAAGGTCTGCATGCTGGCGGTAACCGGTATCCAGCACCGCTACCTTGACCGAGGGATCGCCGATGGTCATGTACCATGCGTTCGGCAGGTTGGCGCCGCCCTTGTTGACGCTGTCAGGCGGGAAATAATGCCATTGAAGAGAAGAATAGTCGGGATCGGTGGGCGTTCGGGTTGTAGTGACCTGCATGATGCGGTCCGGCTCCGCGAATTCCACATCGCTGTCGTGCATCAATTGCGCCGCGATAGCCTGCGCCTCGGACAACTTGACCGCCTGGTTCAGATTGACCACATGCGCGTTGCCGGACATCGGACGCATGACCGTCATCGTCAGGTTTTCCGCTCCGGCCAGTCCTCTACCGTCGAAGGCGCGCAGCGTGGCGTTTAATTTGTCGCTGCGCTGGGTGCGATGCTTGACGATCAGGCGCGACACCATTTCTTCGTCGGGCGCGCTTGCAACGGATAACGGCATTCCATTCTTGAGCCCCGAGAATCCGGTCGAACCGGCCGGTGCGCCATTGGCCACTGCGGAAATCAAGGCAGCTGCTGCGGTTATGCCAAGCAGCGCGTGCCGAACTTTCATTTTTATTTTCATCCCTGTTTCACATTTCACAGCTGTCTTCGCCACATTGCCGATACGCAAACGTGTCACGAGGTTTTCATTACCTCATCCGGCTCGATCCATTCGATCGCAGGATGCTGCTTCAACATTTTTTCTCCCTGTGGAAAGCCGACTGCGGGATCCGCCAACTGCTTCACGACGCAGGCGTTGCCCGACATCGTCCGGACAAATTCAAGCGGCACGCGAGCGGCGGCAGACAAACGCGCAATGCCGGCCGGGTCGCACGCGATAGTGCCGGGTTTGAACTTGATGATCAATTGCCGCGAGGCCACTGTGCCGGCGACCGGCTGCAAAACAGGCTCGTGAGAAGCGTTGTCGGCAGGCGCCGATTGACAGGCGGTTGCAAAAACAATCACCGCTGTCTTTACCGCAACCGTTGCTGTCCGGTTAATAAAATTACGCATGGGAAATTCGTTAAAGCAACAAAAGTTGTATCAACGAAAATGTACCAGCTCCGGACTGTTTCCGGAGGGCTTTAAATAATTTTAGGAAAGCTTTACAACAGTGATCGCATTGATAGCGAGACAAGAAGCATTGCGCTTTTGCAATGGCAATGCGGGGATGATGACTTGAAGAAATGCTGTTGTTATCTGGCTGCGGATACCGGCCGCTTATTCATTGCCATGTCCTGCTTGGGCACATTGCGTCGTATCCATGTCAGCATATCCTGCCAGATGCGCTGCACCTCCGCATCTGGCGGCATCGCTAGCGCATTAGGCAACTCTATCGTAATGACAGGGATGTTCTTGTGCCTGCCGCTATAGTTGCCAAGCGAACCCGGATAGACGCCGACGCCATTGAACAGCAGACGGCCGAAGCGTGTAGGCGCGGGAGCCGGGCCGTCGAAATCAAGAATGCCGAAAGGCGCATGCACCGAAATGATGACCTGCGGTTGAAACCGATCCATTTCTTCATTCAGCCATCGCGTCTCGGGTTCGGAAAGCGCCGCCTTGCCAGGAAAGCGCCGTGGATCGCTATGGGTCGCCTTGACCCAGTAACGAGGCGCATCCTGTTGCCAGCCCGGTGTCGGAAAATTGCGGTTCAGATCGACGCCGTTGGCATTGACGCGTTTCGGCCTGGGCGACAACAGGCCGTCCGGATTGACGACCGGGACGACATTCCATTCGAACTGCTGGGCCGCCGGCGCCTGCATGAATTGCAGCCATCGGAACACAATGGCTGCGGCCGTCAATTCGTCGCCATGAATCCCGCCAAGCAGTAAAACGCGAATCGGCTTGCTGTCATCGCGCCCGTTTTTTGCCGCCGGAATCCGGCGCGCCAGAATCGGAAAACCTTTGAGCGACACGGCGCCGGTCGGCATCAGTGCGCTGTTTTGACAGGCCGCCGCCGTTATGCCGGGCAGACGGACGGTCAGGCGCTTGCACCAATCTTCCTGCTGCGCAGCGCCGGCAGCGGCATTGGAAGCGGACGTCATCATACAGGCGACGACGACGCTGATCAGGGCAGCGCGTTTGGCAAAAGGCGCAACTGAATCGATCATCGGTTGCGCTGTTTGCCGTTTAAAAAAAACATATTCGGATTTTTATGAGTACGCGTTGAAAATCCGCTTACAGCCCGGCGCTGGCGCGCAAAGCAGCGGCTTTATCAGTGCGTTCCCAGGTGAATTCCGGCTCTTCTCGGCCGAAGTGTCCGTACGCCGCGGTTTTCTGATAAATCGGCCGCAGCAAGTCGAGCATTTGCACGATGCCTTTCGGCCGCAAATCAAAATGCTCGCGTACCAATTCCGCGATCTTTTCATCGCTGATCTTGCCGGTGCCGAAAGTGGTCACCATGACCGAGGTCGGTTTGGCGATACCGATCGCGTAGGAAATCTGGATCTGGCAACGGTCGGCCAAACCTGCCGCCACAATATTTTTTGCCACGTAGCGGCCGGCATAAGCAGCGGAACGATCGACCTTGGACGGATCCTTGCCGGAGAATGCGCCGCCACCGTGCTGCGCGGCCCCGCCGTAGGTATCGACGATGATCTTGCGGCCGGTCAGACCGCAATCGCCTTGCGGACCGCCGATGACGAAACGTCCGGTCGGATTGACCAGGTAGCGGGTATTCTTCAGCCACTCCGGCGGCACCACCGGCTTGATGATCATTTCGATCACCGCTTCTTCGATCGCCTTGTGCTGCATCTCGGGCGCATGCTGGGTGGACAACACGACGGTATCGATCGCCACCGGGCGGTCATTGACGTATTTCAGCGTGACCTGCGATTTCGCATCCGGACGCAGCCAGGGCAAACGGCCATCCTTGCGCAATTGCGACTGACGCTCGACAATGCGGTGCGCGTAGTGAATCGCCGCCGGCATCAATTCCTGCGTCTCGTTGCAGGCATAGCCGAACATCAGGCCCTGGTCGCCAGCACCCTGGTCGAGGTCGATGCCCGTGCCCTCGTTGACGCCTTGGGCGATGTCCGGCGATTGCTTGTCGTAGCACACCATGACCGCGCAGCTTTTGTAATCGATGCCGTAGTCGGCATTGTCGTAGCCGATGCGCTTGATGGTTTCGCGCGCGACGCTGATGTAATCGACGTTGGCATGGGTTGTGATTTCGCCGGCCAGCACGACCAGGCCGGTATTGCACAGGGTTTCGGCGGCGACACGCGCTTTCGGATCCTGCGCGAAAATCGCATCGAGAATCGCGTCGGAGATTTGATCGGAAACCTTGTCGGGATGACCTTCGGAAACGGATTCCGAAGTAAAGAGATATTCGTTAGGCATACAGGCTCCTGTAAAAGAATGATAACCATGTCGCGGTCAATCGAATGAGCCTGCGACGCTTTAGCGAAATTTGTATGCCGCCTCGCAAGTTGTCTGTTAACTCGGCGGATAATGCTTTCGTGCTATTTTACTCGCCTTGCAAAAAATCAGCAAAATTTCCTGATCCGATCACCAATGCTCGTCAATTTATTCCGCCTCCTGTCGAATTTGCCTTTGCCTGTCCTGCATGCAATCGGCGCTGCGCTTGGCTGGCTGGTTTATGCGGCATCGCCGTCCTACCGCAACAGACTCAAGAGCAACATCGGCCGTGCCGGGTATGCCGATTGCCGGCGCGCGTCGATTCGGGAGTCCGGCAAAAATATCCTGGAGCTGGCCTTCATCTGGTGTGCGCCGCCGCAACGGGTGCTCGGCACGGCGACCATCGAAAACTGGGATTTGGCGCAAGCTTCTCTCGATGCCGGGCAAGGCGTTATTTTTTTGACGCCGCATCTCGGCTGCTTCGAAATCATCGCGCAGGCAATCGCCGCACGAACGCCATTGACCGCTTTGTATCGTCCGCCGCGCAAGGCAGCGCTGAAACCGTTGATCGAACAAGCACGGGCACGCCACAATCTGGCGCTGGCGCCGGCCAATCTGGCGGGTGTGCGCACGCTTCTCAAAACCCTTAAGAAAGGCTCCGCCATCGGCCTGCTGCCGGACCAGGTGCCTCAGCGCGGCGAAGGCGTATGGGCCGATTTCTTCGGCAAGCCGGCCTACACGATGACGTTGCCGGCCAAGCTGCACCAAATGACCGGCGCACCGATCATTTTGTCGTATGCCGAACGTCTGGCCCGCGGAGCAGGCTACGTGATCCGCTTTGTGGCGTTCGAGCAAGTGCCGGGCGAAACTCCCGAACAACAGGCGCATGCAATCAATGCAGCAATGGAACAGCTGATTGCGCGCTGTCCGTCGCAATATTTCTGGAGTTATGACCGCTACAAGACGCCGCCCGGCGTCGCTGCCGCCGAATCCGGCCCAGAGGCGGACGCATGAAGTTGCTGCTCGGCGTAATGTGGCTGCTGCACTGGCTGCCGCTGCCATTGCTCGGACGGTTCGGGAAAGCAATCGGCAGCCTGTTGTTCATGACCCTGCGTTCACGGCGGCAGATCACGCTGACCAACCTGCGTCTTTGCCTGCCCGATTTGTCCGATGCCGAGCGCCGCGGCATCGCCAAAGCGCACTTTCAAGCCTACGCACGCAGTGTGCTCGAACGCGGCATCCTGTGGTGGGCGCCGGAATCGCGGCTGAAAAAATTGATTGCGGTCGAGCCGCATGTGCCGCTTGACGTGATTGCGTCCGGTCCGACGATTTTATTGTGTCCGCATTTCGTCTGCCTCGATGTCGCCGGCGCCGCCGTGATGCTGGAATCCTCATTGTGCTCGATTTATACGCGCCAGCGAAGCCGCGTATTCGACGAAGCGCTGCGCAAGGGCCGCATGCGATTCCGTCCGATCAAATTATTTTCTCGTGCCGAAGGCATCAAGCCGATCATCCGCGCAATGCGCGCAGGTTTGCCGTTCTTCATGTTGCCGGACATGGATTTTGGCGCGAAGGATGCGGAATTCGTGCCGTTTTTCGGCACACCCGCAGCAACGCTTACCGCACCGGCCCGGATTGCGTCGGCCACGAATGCGAAAGTAGTCCCGGTGGTCGCCACGTTCCTGCCGGATTATCAAGGCTGGAAAGTGACGTTCTATCCGCCATGGGAAAATTATCCCGGTGACGATATGGTCGCGGCAACCAGACAAATGAATGCGTTCATCGAAGCGCGCGTGCTCGAAACACCGGCCGAATACTTCTGGACTCACAAGCGGTTCAAGACGCGTCCGCCGGGGACCAGCGACGTATATGGCGCGGCCGGACCGGGCATCGATTTGAATACGATGCCGTTGCAGGATTAATACGTGCTGCGAGTTGGCAGCCGGCCTTGGGCTGCTCACGACGAACGGCTACGGTAAAGCCAATCTATAATGTGTGCATGAAACTCAAATTCACTAAAATGCACGGCGCAGGCAACGACTTTGTGGTGATCGATGCGATCAATCAGCATGTCGATTTCACGCCGGCGCAATGGCAATTCCTGGCCGACCGGCGCTTCGGCGTCGGCGCCGACCAGATGCTGGTAATCGAAAAGCCGCAATCGTCCGGCATCGATTTCCGTTACCGCATCTATAACGCCGACGGCGGTGAGGTGGAACAATGCGGCAACGGCGCACGCGCATTCGTCAAATTCGTCACTGATAAAGGCCTGACCGACAAGCGTGCGATCAAAGTCGAAACCTTGTCCGGGATAATCGAACCTGCACTCGAAGATGACGGCGGCATTACGGTCGACATGGGCGCACCGATTCTGGAACCTGCGCGCGTACCGTTCGATGCCGCCGGCTTGCAAGGCAAGGCCGAGGGCGGCGATATATTGTGGCCGCTCGATATCAATCAAAAAACCGTCTGGATATCGGCGGTTTCAATGGGCAATCCGCATGCCGTACAACTGGTTGACGACACCGAGGCAGCGCCCGTGAATGCCGACGGCCCGGCCATCGAGCATCATCCGCGTTTTCCCAAACGCGTCAATGCGGGTTTCATGCAGATCGTCGATCGCCGTCATGTCAGGCTGCGGGTGTTCGAACGCGGCGCGGGCGAAACACTCGCGTGCGGCACCGGCGCGTGCGCAGCGGTGGTCGCAGGTATCCGGCGCGGCCTGCTCGATTCGCCGGTCAAGGTCGAAACACGTGGCGGCGAGTTGTCGATTGCATGGTCGGGACAACAATCGCCGGTGATGCTCACCGGCCCCGCGGTCAGCGTGTTCGAAGGTGAAATCGAAATCTGAAACGGCATCAATCGAGTGCCGCTGCCGCGCCTTCCCGGCAGGCATCGTTTCAGTCGTGCACCAGACTCTTGAGCCGGTAAAGACGCTGCCGGTAATTGCCCTCGGGTCCGTCCGGCCCGCAATCGACATCTTCAAACAACCGCGCGATGCGGCTTAGCGTCTGGCGTTCGTGACCCGTTTGCACCAGTATCAACCGCCGTCCGCTGCGCGGATGCTGTGCGCGGATATCCACCAGCAGGCAATGGCCGCAATCCGCGGCATTCAAATCCAGCAGCAGCGCTTCCGTTCGCGACAATCCAAATAGCGCGGCCAATTCGATGCGTGCCGCCAGAAACGGAAAAACATTGACCATATCGCGCGTCAATCGGCGTTTCGCGGCTTGCGCCCAGGCGGCCGGGCTGGCGTGTCCGGCGATTTTTTCAAGGAGTATCCGCGCTTCCCGATTGCCCTGGGCCGCTGCTTTCTGCAGCCAATATACTGCACGCGTATCGTTCGAGGATTGTTCCCGCCGCGTACGCCATGCGCTCATGCCCAACTCTGCCTGTGCGGCACTGTGCCCGGACTCCGCCGCTCTTTCGAGATAACGCTGCGCATCCGCAACGCTGCGCTGCGAGAATTCAGGCTTCAGATAGATTTTCGACATCGCATACCATGCGTCAGCCAGCCCTTGTTCCGCGGACAGCGCCAGCCAGCGCAGCGATTTTTTATAATGCGCCAGTCCCGGGATAGCGACGGTGCGCGCGCCGTTCGCGTCCATTCTCGCCAGCCACAGGCCTAAAGAAAATTGCGCGTTCCTGTCGCCGGCCTGTGCCGCCAGTTCCCAATATCGTTCCATTTCTTCCTGGTCAGGATCGGCGGTACGCGAGAGCGCCTGCGCGCTGCGCGACAATAGCAATGCATCGTCGTTGCGCAGCTGCAAAGCGGTTTTGTTCAACGCAGATGCATACCGCGCGATTTCGCGCGCCAATGGCAATGCCCAATGCAGGAACATCGGATAATCGGCAGCGTCCCAGGCACGATCGGCCAGCGCGCGCTGCGCCTGCACCATGCCGCCGGCGGCGGCCCGCATGGTCCATTCGAGCGCCGCTTCTTTTGTGCCGGTCGAAGCCTCGCCGTTATCGTCCTGATTGTCCGATGAACGATGCGGTGCGCCTGCCTGCATCCTTTCGATGTGCTGCGCCAACAGCCATTGCGCATCGGGAATACCGGCATGAGCTGCCGTCTTAAGTGCAAGCAATGCCTTGCGGCACAGCGATTCATCCACTGCTTCCTTGCCTTGCGCCAGCACTAATTTGGCGAACACAAGACCGGCCTGCACGACGCCCGCATCAAAAGCGCGCTCATACCAGAAACATAATTTATCCGGCTGCGTTGCCTGCCGCACCGTCTCGAACGGAATATGGCTGCCGATGAGAATCCATGCATCCTGTTCATGCTGGCGGGCGGCCCGGTCAAGCCAGTACAGTGCTGTTGCGCTGCTTTTCGGCAAGCCCGGGCTGCCAAACAAATAGCGCTTTCCCAATGTCAATTGGGCAGCAGCCTGCCCTGCCCGAGCCGCCCGGATAATAAGCAATTCCTCGCGATTGGCCATGGAACTTTTGAGCCTATGCATTGTGACTATGCATAGGCTCTCTCACAAATTCTGACCGCGGCTGAATAAAAATCAAACCTTTCCGGATTTTTCGCGGAGTTTTTGCTGCAATGTATTTGACGGCAACGAAAATAATGCACGATGTAAAAAATTCGCCGCTGCTTCCGCGTTATCGGGATTCATTGCCGCATTTGTTGCCGTGGATGCGTGATAAAAAAGCCACGTCCATCTACGATTTTTTTTATTTCGGCCAAATCGCTGCGCCAGAACCGACCAATATTCACCCGATGTCACGGCCGGCTTTTACTGTTGAATCGTCCGACTCATGTGGATCCCGATAAAATTTTTCACAATCAAGGATAGATCAATGAAAAAATCGCTACTTGTTCTTGCAGTGCTGGGCACGTTCGCAAGCGCTGCTTCCGCACAGTCCGCCATTACCGTTTACGGAATTGCAGATGCCGGCCTCGTCTCCGAGAGAGGCGGTTCAGCCGGTTCGGTATCGAAACTGACCAGCGGCATACAGTCCGGCTCTCGCCTGGGTTTTCGCGGCAGGGAAGATCTCGGCGGCGGGCTGGCCGCCATTTTCACATTGGAAACCGGCCTTGCCATCGATACCGGAGGCTTTAACCAAGGCGGACTGGCATTCGGCCGCCAGTCCTTTGTCGGTTTGAGCAGCGGCTTCGGCACCGTAACGCTCGGCCGTCAATACACGCCTTTCTATTTGGTTTTGAACGATGTGGCCGATCCGTTCGGTGTCGGTCTGGCAGGCGCTTCCACCAACCTGATACCAAGTACCGGCACCCGGATGAATAACACGATCAAATACGCTACGCCGAATTTCGCCGGCTTCAACGGCGAAATCGCGTATGGCTTCGGCGAGGTTGCAGGCAGCACATCCGCCGGCCGCGCAGCGGGCGCTTCGGTCGGCTATTCCAACGGACCGCTCAATGTCCGTCTCGGTTACCATAATCTGCGCAACACGACGGATACCGCGAGCGCCAGGAACACGCTGCTGGCGGCAAACTACAACTTCAATGTAGCCAAGGCATATCTTGCATATGGCGACAACAAAGGTCCGGGCAGCTCGCCCTATCCGATCGGCGCGACGTCAACGCCGTATGGCGTCGCCGCAGGTCCCGGCTCCGACGACAGCCGCGACTTGCTGGTCGGCGTCACCGTTCCGTTCGGTCAAAGCACATTGCTGGCTTCTTATATCCGCAAGGACGATCGCTCTGCGTTGAACAACGACGCTCACCAGTGGGCGATCGGGTATACCTATGCATTATCAAAACGGACCAACTTGTACACTTCCTACGCCCGCATAAAGAACGACAATACGGCTGCTTACACGGTTGGCAGCGCGATCGAGGCCGGCTCCGGCGACAAGGCATTCAATATCGGCGTCCGCCACGTCTTTTGATTTTCAACCGCCTCGCTGTTCTCGGGGCACCTTCGGGTGCCCTTTTGTCATGCAATCGGGCGTCGCGGCGATGTACAATGCTTGCCAGTGCCGTTACCATTATTGATCCTTCCATAGACAACTCATGACTCTTCAACTGGATTCCGCTTCGGTCGCCCGATATCTGGCAGACAACCCGCATTTCTTCGAACAGCATGCAGAGCTCATATCGCAGATAAAATTGAGCAGCACGCTTGGCGGCCGCACCGTCTCTCTGCAGGAAAGACAGATGGAAGTCCTGCGCGAAAAGATCAAGGCGCTGGAACTGCGGATGGCGGCATTGATGCGCATAGGCCAGGAAAACGATGAGATCACCGAAAAATTCCAGTCATGGACGCGCTCGCTGCTGCTGGCGCGCAATGACGTCGACCTGCCGCATGTGCTGATCAACGGCTTGCAAACAATTTTCTCGGTGCCGCATGCGACATTGCGCATCTGGGGCGTTGCCGAAGAATTTTCCCATACATGGTTTGCCGCCGAAGTATCGACCGACGCGCGGATTTTTTCGAATGGTTTGAATACGCCGTTTTGCGGCTCGAACAACGACTTCGAAGCAGCTTCCTGGCTCGACGATGCGCCTTCGATAAAATCGATTGCAATCCTGCCTTTGCGCGTGGACGCCTCACCGGAAGCATTCGGCCTGCTGGTATTGGGTTCGCCGGACCCCGAGCGCTTTACTTCCGACATGGCGACCGATTTCCTGGCGAAGATGGGCGAAACCACGAGCGCGGCATTGACATGTCTGCTCGACTGAAACGCCGGCCGGCGTGAGCGCGCGTGACAACCAGACTCATTTGAATGGCTATCTCGATAGCCTGAAAACCCAGCGCAAGCTGTCGCCGCATACGATCAGCAATTACCGTCGCGATCTGGCCGAATTGTCGGCGTTTGCCGATACGCTCGCCGGCGATTTTTCCTTTGCCTCAATCACGCATTTCCACATTCGAAAATTTGCCGCGCAACTGCACGGCAAAGGATTGAACGCCCGCTCGATCGCCCGCAAACTTTCCGCCTGGCGCGGGTTCTTCGATTGGCTGTCGGAACAGATCACGCTCGCATCGAATCCGGTCGACGGCATCAAGGCGCCAAAACGCGCGAAATCCTTGCCCAAGGCGCTATCGGCCGACGATGCCGTGCAACTGGTGTCGAAACCGCGTCCGGGCATGAATCCGGATTCCAGTTTGCAGCGATGCGACCACGCGATGTTCGAACTGCTGTATTCCAGTGGATTGCGGGTATCGGAATTGACAGCACTGGATGTGCGTTACGCAAAGGAAGGCTCGCACGAGTCGGCGGGCTGGATCGATTTCGATGCACATGAAGTCACTGTAACCGGCAAAGGCAACAAGCAGCGCAAGGTGCCGGTCGGCCAGCCGGCGCTGCAGGCCATCGCCGACTGGCTCGTGGTACGCGGCTCTTTGGTGAAAACCGATCCACATCCGCTGTTCCTCACCGAACGCGGCACACGCATGTCGCCTCGCGTGGTGCAATTGCGGCTTAAAGCCCACGCGCAGGCGCTTGGCATTCCTGTCAATGTACATCCACACGTGCTGCGCCATTCTTTCGCATCCCATGTGCTGCAATCGTCCGGCGACCTGCGCGCGGTGCAGGAAATGCTGGGCCATGCGTCGATTGCATCGACCCAGGTCTACACGGCGCTGGATTTCCAGCGCCTGGCGCAGGTGTATGACGCTGCGCATCCGCGCGCGAAAAAACGCGACGGTTGAACCGGACGGCAGCCAGCCGGGGCACACGGGCGCCAGCGATCAGCAAATGGCGTCGATCCATCTTCAGTTCCTTCCATGTCAGCGCCGGGCTGCATGTCCAGCCAGTCTGGCAGCGGGCGGCGATTGATTATGGCTATCCGGGATGAGAGAGGGAGCTACAACCCGCATCGCATGAGAGCATCGATCCTGTTTTCTCAAAGCCGCCGCAATTTTGCAACTCAATTGCAAAATTGCGGCATAATTCTGAAAACCCCAATTCATTTCATGACGACCAAAACCAAACCTGACGCTGCAGGCGCGCACCGCGACCGGAAGCCCAAACTTGAACAAGCACAGGCGCTCGCTGAAGCCCGGCTGCGCGATGCCTCGGTACGCATTACGGCGGCCAGGGTCAAGGTATTGGCCGCCCTGCTCGGCGCACGCTGCGCTTTTTCGCACCAGGATATACAGGACGCTTTTTCCGACATGGACCGCGTCACGCTGTATCGCGCGCTCGACTGCCTGACCGATGCCGGACTGGCGCACAAAATCGCCGGCGACGACCGCGTCTTTCGCTATAGCGCCGGTACGGACCATGCGGAACAGGATGGCGTGGTGCAAACCGGGCGCCAATCTATGCAACACCAGCACGGACATTTCAAATGCACGCGCTGCGCCAAGGTGTTTTGTCTCGAGAACAACAGCGATACCGGGCCGCTTGCCGGAGCTCTGTCGGAATCGTCAAAGCAGCAATCGGCGCTGCGCCGGCAATTGCAAAGCGCCCTGCAGGAAACCCTCGGAAAAGGTTTTCAAAGCCACGACATCGAACTCACCATCAAAGGATGGTGCGCCGATTGTGCACACTAACTTCTGATTGACCGGATTACTTATGGCATTGATTCCCACCACGATTTTGACCGGCTTTCTCGGCGCCGGAAAAACCACATTGCTCAACCGCATACTGCAGGAGCAGCACGGTCACAAGATCGCTGTGATCGAAAATGAATTCGGCGAAGAAAATATCGACAACGAAATACTGGTGCAGGACAGCACCGAGCAAATCGTCGAGATGAACAACGGATGCATTTGCTGCACCGTGCGCGGCGATTTGATCGTCGCGCTCACCGCGCTGTCGCAAAAACGCAACGCAGGCGAATTGCATTTTGACCGTGTCGTCATCGAAACCACCGGATTGGCGAATCCGGGACCGGTCGCGCAAACGTTTTTCATGGATGATGAAGTTGCGATGCACTACCTGCTGGACGCAGTCGTCACGGTGGTCGATGCGAGGCATGCGATGCAGCAGCTCGACGAACATGAAGAAGCGCAGCGCCAGGTCGGATTCGCCGACAAGATTCTGCTGTCGAAGACCGATTTGGTCGGTGCTGATGATGTCCGGACGCTCACCGCACGCTTGAAGCGCATCAATCCGCGCGCCCCTGTCGGCAAGCTCGATTTCGGCCGCGCGCCGATTACCGAAATACTCGATATCCGCGGCTTCAATCTGAATGAAAAACTTGAAATAGATCCCGATTTTCTGGCTGCGGAAACGCATGAGCATCATGATTGCGACGACCATTGCAACCACGATCATGCGCATGTTCATCCGGCCGGCCACGGGCATTCCGACGATATCGCCGCATTCGTCTTCAAGAGTACGCGCCCGTTCGACAGCGACAGGCTCGATGAATTCCTGGGCGGCCTGGTACAGGTTTATGGCCCGCGCATGTTGCGGTATAAAGGCGTTTTACTGATGAATGGCGCCGACCGCAAAGTCGTATTTCAGGGGGTGCATCAGATGATGGGAAGCGATATCGGCGGCAAATGGGCAGATGGCGAAATGCGCGGCAGCAAAATGGTGTTTATAGGAAAAAATCTGCCAAAAGATATCTTTATTCGCGGCCTTGAACAATGTTTGGTATAAACTTTGGTATACACTATGGTGGCTTTATGTAAAGGAGGGGCGCCAAACCAGATGCGAAAGCAATGAAATCGCACGCGGCACCTGAAGATCAGAATGTCGGGCAGTTCATGAGGACAAGGGTATATGAACGCAACCGTTACAACTTCCGGCAAAAAAAGCAGCACGGCAAAAAAACCGACCGTATCGGCCAAAGCCAAGCCGGCTGAAAAGGCTATCGGCAAATCCAGATTGAAAGCGGTAACGGAAAAGTTAGCCAAAAAAATTACAAGCGCGCTGAAACCGGCCTCCAAAGTCACGAAACCACTGACAAAGACTGCCGTCAAACCTGCCAGGTCTCCTGTCAAGAGCAGTGCGAAGCCGGCAGTGAAGGCGGTACCGAAAACGACTAAACCCGCGATCGCAAAAAAGACGGCCCCCGCCACCAAAAAAACGGCTACCGTCAGGAGTGCGGCCCAGGCACCCGGCAAAACGGGAGCGGCTGGAAAACAGAGCGCACAACCAGTTCGTGCTGCGGCCCCGAAAACCGCTTTGCCTGCTGTAAAAGCAACAGCAGTTGCCGCTCCTGAAACGAATTCCAAAGTGATGCAATCTGGCGTACTTATGAGCAGCAACAAAACAAGCGCCCGATTAACAGATAAAATTGAACAAACCGTAGTTTCGAAAGTAAGCGAAGTGGCAACCAAAACAATGAAACCGACTCCGACCGTCCTGACCGACGGCGCCCTGCTGTCCGAAGCGCAAATCCTCAAGATGAGCGAAAAGGATTACATGAACGCGGCGCAATTGGCCTTTTTCAAGGCGCGTCTGCAGCAACTCGAAAAAGATTTGCTGAAAAACGCCGGCGAGACGACTGAGCATCTGCGCGAAACAGTGCTCGTACCCGATCCGGCCGATCGCGCCACCATTGAAGAAGAGCATGCGCTTGAGTTGCGCACGCGTGATCGCGAACGCAAGCTGCTGAAGAAAGTGCAGCAATCGATCGCCAGCATCGATTCAGGCGATTACGGCTGGTGCGAAGAGACCGGCGAGCCAATCGGCATTCCGCGTCTGCTGGCGCGGCCGACTGCGACACTGTCGCTGGAAGCGCAGCAACGGCGCGAACTCAAGCAAAAACTGTACGGCGACTGATTAGCCGGCCCGGATTCCGGAACACAATAATCGTTAGAAAAAGCGTGCGGTATTTCTTTCCGCACGCATGATTATTTCTGTAAAATGCAACTATGTTGCAAATAACCAATCCGGCTTTTTCTATCCCGGCACCGATGCTTCCCGGCTTTCCGTGGCTTCGTTCACGTTTGCGGCGGGTGAGCACGCCATTCTTCTCGGTCCATCCGGCTGCGGCAAAGAGCAGCACACCGGTCAAATATACATATACATTTGAACCGATTGTGCCATCCGGCAAAATGCGTATCCTGAAGGATGATCCGATACGGCTGTATTACCGGCTAACCGAGGCCCCCGCCAGTTCGGGGAATAGAAATCACGCTTTGAAATCCTGAATGCGCACAGCCCCCTCTCCGGCCGAATCCACACGCGTCGTCATCGCCGCGTTTGTGGCAATGGCGTTGCTGTTTGCGCAATGGGCCGGTCTGGCGCATAGCATCGCTCACGCGGACGGGCGGCACGAACACCGCTATTTCGCATCGTCATCGCCGCAGCTCAATGGCGATCATGACGATGATTCGCATCATTCATGCGTTGAATTCGATGCCGCCACATTGGCAGCATCGGTTTATACCACTCCCTTCATCGCCCCGTTCCTGCCCAATGTGCATGTGCTGGCACTGTGGATTGCATTCGCTTCCTGGGACGTTCCGTTCACTTGCCATTTCTCATCACGCGCCCCTCCTCTCGCCTGACCGCCGCCTCAGACGCGACTCCCATCCGATCCGACCTTTTTAAACAGGTCGATTCAAGTTAAATCCAGCTTTTCAGGAACACATCATGTACGTTCAACACACTTTGTTGACGAGCGCGGTCCTGTCCGCCCTCGCCGTAATGTCTGCCGCCGCCTTTGCCCAAACCGAGAATAAGGCACTTCCAGAAGTGGTCGTTACCGCAACGCCTTTCAACGCAAATGAAGGCGCGCAAATCCTGGCCCCGGCCAAAGTCCTGTCCGGCGATGAATTGCGCAACAAGCTCGGAAGCTCAATCGGCGACACGCTGTCGCACGAATTGGGAGTGTCCGCGTCCGGCTTCGGCGCAGGCGCTTCGCGCCCGATCATCCGCGGCCTCGAAGGCCCGCGCGTAAAAATCCTGCAAAACGGCATGTCGGTCTCCGACGTGTCCGGCCTTTCCAACGACCATGCGGTTGCAACCGAAGCGTCGACGGCACGGCAAATTGAAATCCTGCGCGGTCCGGCGGCACTGCTTTACGGGTCCGGCGCAATCGGGGGATTGGTGAATATCGTCAACGATCGCATCCCGACCGTGCTTGAAGCAAAACCGACCGGAGAGGCCGAAGTGCGTTACGGCACGGTCGATAAGGCAAAGAGTTTATCGCTGTCGGCAGACGGTTCGGCCGGCCCGATCGGGCTGCATGTGGACAGTAACTCGCGTCATGCTGACGATTACGGAATTCCGGGTTTTAAAGTGTTGAACGATCCGACTTCGGCTTCGGGAACATTGCCATTGTCCTATACGCGTGAAAGCAGCCTGGGTGTCGGCGCGTCTTACATCAGCGGATGGGGCCACATCGGCGCATCGGTCGGCACGCTCGACAACCGTTACGGCATCCCGACGACCGCAGGTTCTCAAATCGACCAATCGCAGACGCGCTACGACATCGATGCCTTAGTCAGGGAACCATTCGCCGCATTCGAAACATTCAAGTTCAAGCTCGGCTATACGGACTACAAGCATACCGAGTTGGACCTCACGGATGTGCCGCAAACCAATTTCTCGAACAAAACGCTGGAAACACGCTGGGAATTGACGCACAAGCCGCTGGCGGGATGGCATGGCACGTTCGGCGTTCAGACCGAAGACACCAAATTCTCTGCATTGAGTGCCGGCACCGGTGGTCCGGACACCGTGCCTGTCACGAAGTCCTCATCGGTTGCCGGCTTCATCGTGGAAGAACGCGATTTCGGGCCGGTGCGCATGAATGCCGGATTGCGGCTGGAGTCGACCAAACGCCGGCCGGTCACGGGGCAGGATCGGTCGTTCGATCTCGCATCCTATACGGCCGGCGGCCTGTGGGCATTCATGCCGGGATACGGTTTGGGCGCCACTGCTTCGGTTGCGCAGCGCGCGCCGGCCATAGAAGAACTTTATTCCGGCGGTCCGCATGATGCAACCGGCACATTCGATAAAGGCAATCCAGATTTGCAGAAAGAAACCTCGCGCAATATCGAGTTGACGCTGCAGAAAACCGAAGGCCTGGTGCGCTGGAAAACCAATGTCTTTGAAAATCATGTGAAACATTTCATTTTCGGGCAGATCACCGGAAATAAACTGGATGACAACGGCGATATCGGCGGCGATTTCAACGAGCGCATCTTCAGTCAGGCGGACGCGACCATCCGCGGCGCAGAAGCGGAAATCAGCTACAACCTGCGCGGAGAAGGCGGTTCGTTGCGCGGCTTTGCCGATACTTCGCGCGGCCGGCTCGACAACGCCGGAAATCTGCCCTTGCAACCGGCTACGCGCTTTGGCATCGAGGCCGGTTACAAGCAAGGTCCGTGGCGCAGCGGTATGACGCTGCTGCATGCGCAAGGGCAGGATCGATTGGCTTCGTTCGAAACGACCGAGACGCCGGCCTATACGCAACTGGATGCAAATTTATCCTATACCCAGCGCTATGGAACATATCAGGTGACCTGGTTTGCGATAGCGAAAAATCTGCTGAACCAGGATATCCGCCTGTCGACTTCCGTGTTGAAGGATGTCGCGCCGCTGCCGGGACGCAATTTGATCATTGGTGCACGAACCATGTTTTAGTAACGCCTTCCTGCCAAGAATATGCCGTTTCAGGGTTCAGATGAATGCGGCATATTCGCTTCTCATGCTGTCCTCACGTCAGAGGTGAATTTCCGATTCCTCGCATGATATCCTTGACGCAGGGAGATTTACCTCTGCGACCGACGACAACTGATTTGATCCCGGTGTCAAATCAAACAAGCATTGTGGCGCAGCAGTATCGCATGTTGCATAGAGGACAACAGCCTGCCTGACGCAATCGAAAACAACCTGCCAAGTGAAGATATGCAGCTGCCGGCTATCAGATTTTGGTAATTTTTTGCCGAAATACGAGACATCGTTTGACAAACCGGGACAGCTGTAATTGAATGTTCATGCCTTGCGCCATCTTTATGGCGCTATAATTTCCATCCGTTCTTAAACAAGAACAGCAATTAACGCATTAACAACAGGAAAAACGTGGCGATTTTCGGGCTCTTCGGAAAAAAAGACGGTCAGCCGGCAACTCCACCTGCAGACAAGAACTCGTCGCGTACAAAACGCGAGGAAGGCACTGCTCGCGTAGTATCAGCGGGCAATAGCAACGAACGCTCGAAGCAGGTTCAACGCAATGCCGCGCGCGCGACCGCAACCGCGAAAAAAATCGACGCAATCGAGTCGGAGATGTCGTCCGAATTCAATCCGGGACAGGCTGCCAACAGCACGTTGCCCGGCCCGGAGCCGGTTGCACTCCAGCGGCCGGGAGCTCCCGCCGCGGACAAATCAAAAACTGCCAAAGGCCAGCCGCAAATTCCCGCGTCGTTTGAAGCCACTTTGCCGATCATGGGCATGACCACGGAATTTCTGCTGGGAGAAGAGGGCAAAACCGTTTCGATCGAAGTGGCCGGTTCGGAAGTCGCGCAAGTAATCGAAGAAGCGGCAATCCTGTTCGCAAACGACCAGACCGAGATGGTCGAACAGATGCTGCAGAGTGCGATCCTCGATGAAGCGCTGAATGGCAGCACCAGAACCGCATGGTGGATGCTGTTCGACCTGTATCAGATCACCGGCAAGCAACAGCAATTCGACGGTCTGTCGATCGAGTACGCCAGCAAATTTGAAACTTCTCCGCCGGCATGGGTGCAGCCCAATCAGCTCGAATCGCAGCCCGCTCCCGTGGCACGTACGGGCGCTACGCCGACAGTTCCGTTTTCCGGCAAACTCGACAGCAATATCATCAAGCTTCTCGAACGCGCGCAAAAGCTCGGCGAAAACACCCGCGTGTTGCGACTGGAATTTTCCCGCGTCACCGAAGTGGATCCGATCGGATGCGGCCTGTTGCTGCGAATACTGAAAAAATTGCAGAACTCCGAGCATGATCTGATCCTGGTCGGTGCGCCGGAACTAGCCGCCAAAATTCGCTCGATCCTGCAAGTCGGACGGCGCGATGAAACCGAAGCGCCATGGCTGTTGCTGCTTGAAATTCTGCGACTATTGAACAGTGAAAAAGAATTCGAGGAAGCCAGCATCGATTATTGCATCACGTTCGAAGTGTCGCCGCCCGCATTCGTCGCGCCGAAAAACAAGGTAACGACGGCGGCCGATGAAGGCGGTTCGGTCGATGCCGTATCCGATTCCTTTACGATGCCGGCTCTCATTGAGGGCCGGACCGATCAATTGATCAGCGCAATCACCAGTTTCGCCGCGGATCACAACCCGGCGGTTCTCGATTGTTCGCGCTTGAACCGGGTCGACTTCAGCGCTGCGGGACAACTGCTGAGCAGCCTGGCGCCGCTCAGCGGCAATGGCAAGACCATTGAATTACATAATGTCAATCACCTCGTCACCGCTCTGTTCAATGTGATGGGCTTGAAAGACATCGCACGCATCCTGCCGCGCAAGCACTGAAACCAGTAGTTCATCAGGCTTCAATCAAGTCCGCCGGATATATCGCCGGCATCTTGCAATCGGATTGTCCGCCCCCACTTTTTTAACTGGTTGACCGGTTACAACCTTTATACACGTTATTCAGCCACGTCATTTCAGAGGGCAAGCATGGAACAATTTCACGGCACGACCATTTTATCGGTGCGGCGCGGCAACGTTGTCGCACTCGGCGGCGACGGCCAAGTCACACTCGGCAATATTGTCATGAAGGGCAGCGCGCGCAAGGTACGCAAGCTGTTTCAAGGCAAGGTTCTGGCCGGGTTTGCCGGCGGAACGGCGGATGCCTTCACGCTGCTCGAACGGTTCGAGGGCAAACTTGAAAAGCATCAAGGCAATCTGCTGCGCTCATCGGTCGAGCTCGCCAAGGACTGGCGCACCGACCGCATGCTGCGGCGGCTGGAAGCAATGCTGCTGGTGGCCGATCGCGAATCCACATTGATCATTACCGGCAACGGCGACGTGCTGGAACCGGAAGACGGCATCGGCGCAATCGGTTCCGGCGGCGTCTATGCGCAGTCGGCTGCGAAAGCATTGCAGGAAAATACCGAATTGTCGCCGCTGGATATTGTCAAAAAATCTTTGACGATCGCCGGTGAATTGTGCATCTACACCAACCTCTCGCATGTGATCGAAACACTGGAATAACGTGCCGTCTTTCAACGCAACATTCCGCGAAAAAATATCATGAACATGACTCCGCAGGAGATTGTCTCCGAACTCGATAAACATGTAGTCGGACAGGCGCGCGCCAAGCGCGCAGTGGCGATCGCATTGCGCAACCGCTGGCGCCGGCAGCAGGTCAGCGAACCGCTGCGCCATGAAATCACGCCCAAGAATATTTTGATGATCGGTCCGACCGGTGTCGGCAAGACCGAAATCGCGCGCCGGCTGGCCAAGCTGGCCGATGCGCCGTTCATCAAGATCGAAGCCACCAAATTTACCGAAGTCGGCTATGTCGGGCGCGATGTCGATACCATCATCCGCGATTTGATCGACATCGGAATCAAGCAGACGCGCGAGGTGGAAATGCGCAAGGTGCGGGCACGCGCCGAAGACGCCGCGGAAGACCGCGTGCTCGATATCCTGGTGCCGCCGGCACGTGATTTCGGCTTCAATGCGACTACGCATGATGGAAGCGATGCACATGCCGGCAACACTGCTCGGCAAACTTTTCGCAAGCGCTTGCGCGAGAACGCGCTTGACGACCGCGAAATCGAGATCGAAGTGGCCGAAGCCGGACCGCATATGGAAATCATGGCGCCGCCCGGCATGGAAGAGATGACCGAACAGATCAAATCGATGTTTTCCGGCATCGGCGGCGGCCGTAAAAAAGCGCGCAAGATCAAGATCAAGGAAGCACTGAAGCTTTTGATCGAGGAAGAAGCGGCCAAACTGATCAACGAAGATGAACTCAAGCAAAAAGCGATCGCCAATGTCGAACAGAACGGCATCGTCTTTCTGGATGAAATCGACAAGATCGCATCACGCTCCGAAACCGGCGGCGCCGACGTATCGCGTGCCGGTGTGCAGCGCGACTTGCTGCCGCTGGTCGAAGGAACGACCGTCAACACCAAGTACGGGATGATCAAAACCGATCACATCCTGTTTATTGCATCGGGCGCATTCCATCTCGCCAAGCCATCCGATCTGATTCCGGAATTGCAGGGACGTTTTCCGATTCGGGTAGAACTGGATTCCCTGTCGATCGCCGATTTCGATAGCATTCTGACAGGAACCGATGCATGCCTGACCAAGCAATATCAGGCATTGCTGGCGACGGAAGACATGCAGATCGATTTTACTCAAGACGGTATCCGGCGCCTCGCCGAAATCGCGTTTTCGGTCAATGAAAAAACCGAAAATATCGGCGCCAGGCGTCTGTATACGGTGATGGAAAAATTGCTGGAGGAAATGTCGTTCTCCGCAAGCGAAGTTTCCGGCAGGACCGTTGAAATCGATGCGGCGTATGTGGACGAACGGCTCGGCACGCTGGCCGTCAATGAAGATTTGTCGCGCTACGTTTTGTAATCGATTGCAAATCCGGCGCATCGTTGTTCCATCGGATCATGGCCAACAAGGCGATCGCCAACCGGCAAAAACTCAGCTTCCGGATCGAACCGGCGGCGCGCCCCCTACGGTCGGCGCAAAAAGGCCTGAAGCCGCGCAATCCGGTGGCGATTGCGGCGAAGCAGCGCGCCGCAGGGCCGCATCGAAAAACCGCTTCGGCCGCGCGCCAGGCGCAGAAACGCTCACTGAAGAAAACTCTTGCCGGTCCGGATGAAAAATCGCAGAACTGATGAGCGAAGCATTCTCCGTCGTAACGCTGTCGCTTCAACAGCTTAACGCTGTTGCGGCGGCATTGCGGGGGACGCCGGAGCCGGTTGCGGAGCTATCGGTTGCGGAGCTATCGGTTGCGGAGCTATCGGTTGCGGAGCTATCGGTTGCGGAGCTGTCGGTTGCGGAGCTGTCGGTTGCGGAGCTGTCGGTTGTGGAGCTGTCGGTTGTGGAGCTGTCGGTTGTGGAGCCGTCGGTTGTGGAGCCGTCGGTTGTGGAGTCGTCGGTTGTGGAGTCGTCGGTTGCAGAGCCGGTTGCGGAGCTGCAGTCGCACCTGGCCGGATACCCGGCGGTGGCGGTGTTACTGTACCCGGCGGTACGGTCGTGCCGGGCGGGCTTCCCGCGGGTGATGGAGCAGCCATACCCCGAGCACTAGGCGGCGGGCCGGGCACCGCGGCCGGTGCTACCGCAGCGGTCCTGCCCGGCGCATTGGGCGGCAAATCCACTCTCGTCTGCCCTTTCGCATCTTCAGGCAACTCGACCCGCTTCGATACGCCGCCGTCCGACAGCAGCACATAGCGCGGATGCACTTCCTTGACCGTGACGCCGGGGATCACTTCGGCATTGGCCCTGACCGCCTGCGCCGGCTTGCCGTCGGTCGCCAGGATGGCGATGCTATCGGACGCAGTACCTGAAGCGATTACGCCTTTCAGCTGGAAATTGGTGGCGACGGCAATCGTCGAACGGCCACCGAACAAACCCGCGGCCGCATCCAGTCCGGGGGCTGCCTGAACCGCGGGCGGCGGCGCCGCGACCGCACGCAGCGGCGGCTTGAACAATTGCATCGTCCAGTACGCAACGGATACGCACAGTGCGATGAACAATACGAAACTCGCAACTAGAGGCCAGCGTTTCATTGCATTCCCTTTAATCCATGCACATGCATCAGCGCACCAACTGGTTGATCTCGATGATCGGCATCAGCACCGCCAGCACGATCAGCAACACGACCACACCCATCGCCAGGATCAGCGCAGGCTCCAGCAATCCGGCAATCGTCATCGCACGCCGCTCCAGATCCTGTTCCTGCGCATTGGCGGCGCGGTCCAGCATCGCCGGCAATTCGCCGGTCACTTCGCCGGCGCGAATCATGTGAATCAGCATCGGCGGAAAATGTTTATGCGCCGACAGCGCGCGCGCCAGTCCCACGCCCTCGCGCACGCTGTTCGCGGCGTCTTCAACCTGTTCGCGCATCGCAACATTGGACAAGGTGTCGCGGCTGGTTTGCAACGCACGCAGAATCGGCACGCCGGAACCGGTCGTGATCGCCAGCGTGCTGGCAAAGCGGGCGGTGTTGAGGCTGCGTTCGAATTTGCCGTACAGCGGCGCATTCAATAACCAGGTATGCCAGCGCATCTTGATCGACGGATCTTTCAACGCGGCACGCCATGCGAAAAACAAGCCGATGACGGCGATCGCCACCATCCAGCCGTAATTCCGCACGAAGTCTGATATCGCCAGCATCATCACCGTCAGGAACGGCAGCTTCTGCTTGGTATTGGCAAACACCGACACGATCTGCGGCACCACGTAGGTCAGCAGAAAAATCACGATCGCGAACGCGACCACGGTGACGATGGCCGGGTAGGTGAATGCAAGCTTGACTTTTTGCACCAGCGAATTGCGCCGTTCGATATAGTCGGACAGGCGCGACAGCACCCGCGACAACTGGCCGATCTGCTCGCCCGATGCCACCAGCGCCCGGTAGATGTCGGTGAAATCGCGCGGATGCCGCGACAGCGCATCCGACAGCGAGGCGCCGCCCATTACCTCCGAGCGAATCGACGCGATCAGGTCGCGCACATAAGTGCGCTCGGCCTGTTCCAGCAATGCGGTAAACGCCTGTTCGAGCGGCAGGCTCGCTTCGAGCAGGCTTGCCAGCTGGCGCGTGAACAGCGCCAGCTCCGTAGTCGACAAACGGCCGCCGAGTCCGTGGCTCCTGGTTTGCCCGGATGCATCGAGCTGCGTGGTAATTGCATCGACGGCAATCGGCACCAGCCCTTGCGTGCGCAAATCGGAGCGCGCAGCGCGGGCGCTGTCGGCGTTGACTACGCCTTTCTTGGTGGCGCCGACCGCATCGACGGCTTCATAGCGGAATGCCGGCATGGGGCGACCTTAAAAATGTATTCATCGGCGATTAATCTTTCGTGACACGCAACAGTTCCGCCTGCGTCGTCGTGCCGTCCGCCAGCCAGCGCTCGCCGTCTTCGCGCATGGTGCGCATGCCATCCTGCTGGGCAGTTGCGCGGATATCCGCTTCCGATGCCCGATCATGAATCTGGGCACGGATCTGATCGGTGGTCAGCAATAATTCGTAGACGCCGACCCGGCCCTGATAACCGGTAAGGCCGCATTTGTCGCAGCCGACCGCATGCCACAGCTGGCCGTCATGCCGTTTGCAATGCGGACATAATTTTCGCACCAGCCGCTGTGCGACGACGCCGAGCAGCGATGACGACAGCAGGAACGGCTCGATTCCCATGTCGAGCAGACGCGTGACCGCAGCCGCGGAATCGTTGGTGTGCAAGGTGGCCAGCACCAGATGGCCGGTCAGCGATGCCTGCACCGCGATCTGTGCGGTTTCCAGATCGCGAATCTCGCCGATCATGATGACGTCCGGATCCTGCCGCAAAATCGCGCGCAACGCCTTGGCGAACGTCATGTCGATGCGCGGATTGACCTGGGTCTGGCCGACGCCTGCGACTTCGTATTCGATCGGATCTTCGACCGTCAGGATATTGGTGGTGCTCGCATTCAGCCGCGACAGCGCCGCGTACAGCGTGGTGGTCTTGCCCGAACCGGTCGGCCCGGTGACCAGTACGATGCCGTGCGGTTGCCCAATCAGCTTGTCGAACTGCGGCAGCGCGTCGCCGCTCATGCCCAGATGCTGCAGATCGAGCCGGCCCGCTTCCTTGTCGAGCAAACGCAATACCGCGCGCTCGCCATGTCCGGTCGGCAGCGTGGAAACCCGCACGTCGACCGGCTTGCCGCCGACGCGCAGGGTGATGCGGCCGTCCTGAGGCAAACGCTTTTCGGCGATGTCGAGCTGCGACATGATCTTGATGCGCGAAACCAGCGATGCGTGGATCGCCTTCTTCGGCCGCACGACATCGCGCAAGGTGCCGTCGATGCGGAAGCGCACCACCGACACCTGCTCGAACGGTTCGATGTGGATGTCGGAAGCGCCTTCGCGCAGCGCCTGCGTCAGCAGCGCATTGATCATCCTGATCACCGGCGCATCGTCGGCCGATTCCAGCAGATCCTCGACCGCCGGCATGTCGAGCATCAGTTTCGCCAGGTCGAGATCGGATTCGTATTCATCGATCACTTGCGCCGCGTCGCCGCCGGAGCCGGCATAGGCCTTGGCGATCGCCGATTCGAGCGCTTCGCGCGACATCGATTTCAGTTTGACGCGGCCGAACCGGCGGCTTACTTCGGCAATGGCTGTCGGCGCCGTTGCGTCCGATACCCACACCTCGACCGCCCCGCCGTTCGCGGCGCCGTTGCGATGGGCAAGCAGCGCGAAATCGCGGGCAAATGCATAAGGTAAAAGACGGCCATCCATTGTTGCATTACTCATTGCTGATCACTAATTGATAATTGGTGGTGAAGAAGGAGGGGGTGCAGAAGGCGGCGGTGCGGCAGGATTTTGCCCGGCGCCCCTGCCGCCTTGATCGATATTGAGCAAAGGCCCATCGACCATCCGGCCATCCTGCAGTTGCGGCAACAGCGGCGCTCCCATATTCGGCAATGCGATCGTCCGCTCAGGCTGTCCGGTAACTTCCGTATTGCGGATATAGTTATAGCGGTCGCCTGCGACATTGACGCTCTGTTCATTGCTTCTTATTACCGTCGGCCGCAAGAACACCATCAGGTTGGTTTTACCGCGATTGCGCTTTTGATACTTGAACAGATTGCCGACGACGGGAATATCGCCCAGGCCGGGCACTTTTTCGATGCTGTCATGCATATTGTCTTCGATCAATCCGCCGAGCACGATGATCTGGCCGTCGTCGACCAATACATTGGTGTCGATCGAGCGCTTGCTGGTAATGATGCCGGACGCAGTCGTTGTCTGAATCGCCGATGTTTCCTGGTAAATAGCCATCTTGACCGTGCCGCCTTCGGAAATCTGCGGCCGCACGCGCAGCGATAAACCGATATCGCGACGCTCGATCGTCTGGAACGGATTGACGCCCGCCGTGCCGCCCGAAGCCGCCGTCGTGTACTGTCCGGTGACGAAAGGCACGTTTTGTCCAACGATGATTTTCGCTTCTTCGTTATCGAGCGTGATCAGGTTCGGCATCGACAGGATATTGGCATTGTCGTCGGATTCCAGCGCGCGCGCTATCGCTCCGAGTCCTAGCTGGCCTCCGACTTGGCGGAACAGGCCGAGCGTCAGACCGTTGCCCGGCGGCAGCGGAGTGCCGGGCGCCGTCAGTCTTGCAGCCGCCTGTGAAATCAGGTTGTCGCCGGCCGCATTGCCGCCGGCCGTGGAAGTGAATCCGGTCACGGATCCGAGCCTGTAGTTGCTGGTGCTGTCGCCTGTCGCACCGGCCCACTGGATTCCGAACTCGGCTGCGCGCGTGGCCGATACTTCGACAATCAGCGACTCGACATATACCTGCGCGCGGCGCGCATCGAGCTGGTCGACGACTGTGCGCAAATTGCGATAGACCGCTTCGCTGGCCGTGATGATCAGCGTATTGGTCGCCGGATCGGCCTGAATGAATCCGCCGGCGCCTCCCGTCGGCAGCGGTCCCTGCGCCGGAGCGGGCGAGGACGGCGGCGCCTGCATGCCGGTGCCGGTTTGCGTCGTTGCCGCGCCGGACTGCGGTTGCTGCGGTTGCTGCGGAGCAGACGCCGCCGTCGTGCCGGTAGTGGTTGCCGATGCATCGGACGCTACTACTGCCCGCAAGGTTTGTGCGAGCCTGGTCGCTTCCGCATTTTTCAGATAGATCACATGCACATTGCCCGGCATCGCGGTCGGCTGATCGAGTTTCGCAATCAGCGATTTCGCCAGATTGGCGCGTGCAATGGATGGCGCTCGAACGATGACGGAATTGGTGCGCGAATCGGCCAGCAGGTTGACGCGGCCCGCGTCGCCGCCGGGAGCCGCGGCGGCGCCCGGCTCCAGCAGACGATTGACCATCACTGCAATATCCGAGGCCATCGCATAACGAATCGGCAGCACCTCGAGTTCGCTGGTCGCCGGGCCGTCCAGCGCCGCGATGATTCTGCCGAGACGCCTCAGGTTGTCCGCATAATCGGTGATGACGACGGTGTTGTTGCCGGGATTGGCGTTGATCGTATTGTTGGGCGAAATCAGCGGCCGCAATACCGGCACCAGATTGGCGGCGGATTCGTAATTCAGGCGGAAAATCTGTGTCGCAATCTGATCGCCGCGGATGGTTCCGCCCTGAATCGGGCCGGCCTGCAGCTTGGCATCGGCCTCCGGCACGACCTTGGTAAAGCCCTCGCCGGCCACCACGGCATAACCCTGCAGCCGCAATGCCGAGGTCAACAGCTGAAATGCCTGCGCCTTGGTAACCGGCTTTTCGGATATGAGATTGATCGTGCCTTTGACGCGCGGATCGATGATGAAAGTCGTATTCGTGTAATGGCCGATCGCCTTGACCACCGATTCGATATCGGCGCCGACGAAATTGAGGGTGGCCTGATTCGCCGCCGGATCCTGCGCATGCGACGGCTGCATCGAAGCCGCTGCACACAGCAGCACCATGGCCGCGCCCCAGTTGCGCCAGCCTGCCGGTTTCTTGAATGTGCCTGCCGCCGATGCGGCACGATTGAACATGAAGCCGCATTCTCTCACCCCAACCTTCTCGTACAAGGAGAAGGAGAAAACGGAGCGCGGCGAAGCCGGGACTTCGCCACGCCGGACCAATAAGCGATTATTTTTTTTCATTTGAACTCTAGCGCAATAACATCTTTACCGCCTTGTCTGCGGCGTTGTCCCAGCAAATTAAGTAAATTCGCCAGCCTCTCTTCTTGCCCCGTCTCGGCTTCCGCCTTCCCCGAAAATTGCAAACGTCCATTCGCGAACACGCCGGAACCATTCAACAGCATCGGGCCGTTGACTGTCGTGAGCGTCAGCTGAGCCTGTTGGCCGCGCCAGTCGAATGCCAGATTGTACGCACCCAGCGGCTTGACCGGCGACAGACGCGATGCGATGTCGGTCATTTCCAGATTCATTGTTCCGGTCACTTCGATTTTGTCGTCCTGCCGCATCAATTGCAGCGGATTCCATGACAATCGCATCCGGCCGGACGGCTGTATCGTATTCAACGGCGCACCCAGGCCGGCAAGCCGTTCTGCCGGCAATGAAATCCCTGCCGGATTCACCTGCCATTGATGCCAGCTGCCGGTTATCCTGATCGGTTGCGACAATGCCTCCGCATTTTCCAGTTCCGCATCGACCTGTCCCAACAACACCATCGGCGACAGCCGCCATGAGAAACGCCCCGGCAGCAGCGGTGTCACAGGATCCCTGCCGCTCGGCGCGCCGCCGATAAAGGCGGAACCGTTCCATAACGTGCCTTGCGTATCCCCAAGCGTCAAACGCCCCGCTGTTTGCGTCTCCAGTACCGACGACATCCAGCTTGCCGGCAAAAACGCCAGCACCGTGATGACGATACTGGCAATTCCTGCCGCTAACCATATCACGAGGCGCAGCACGTGCCGCCCTTTTTACCCGCTTGCCTGTTCCGGCTCAAATGCGGCAATGCATCCACACCGGACCGGCCGGAGAAACATGCATGCGCTTTGACGATCACCTTATTCACTCTTCTGCTGACGCAACGTTAAAGTCGCATTGACCATGTCGGGTTGAGCTAGCGCAACAATATTGGCATCGACCACCGAAACCAGTGAAGTTTTTTGCATGTCATCGAGCCAATCGAGGATGCCGGCAAATGATGCCGAGGATAATTGCACTTTTGCAATGTCGCCGGTCAGCGCGACGTTTTGCGGCTTCAACCCTTTGCGCGTCAATGCGGCTTCGATATTTTCCCTGGAGATCGGCGCAACGGACGGCGCCGTCTTTGTGGAAAGGCCTGCAGCTTCTTTCGACAAGTTCTGCAACTGCGCGACCTGCTGGCGCAGCACCGGCAAACTCCTGTTCAATTGATCGCGTCCGCTTGAAGCCGGACCGATCAGCAATGCGTAAACCAATCCCAGCGCCACCACCGCTGCCGCGGCTGCGAGCAGATTACGTTCACGCGCATTGCGCGCGGCCCAGAATTCGGACAGTGATTGCGCCAATCGGTTCATTGTTTCGGTCGGGTTCATTTGGTGCTCCTGATTTGCCAGACGATCGCTCCCGATTGCGCAGGCGCCGGCGTAAGCGACAGGCCGCGGCCCGCCAGCGCCGCCTTCAGCTGGTCGGTCGGCGCCGGGGCATCGGGTTTCAATCGCACGAACAGACTACGTTCGCGATATTCAATTGCCGCAATGCCGGGCACCGGCGCCTTGCGCGCCGCCGACCCTTGCACGACGCCGGTCCACGCTTCGCCGAAGGCCGCGACAAGCGCCGTGAAATCGTCCGGTGCAACCTGCCCTGAATCGCGTTTTGCGGCAGCGATTTTTTGCCGCATTTGCACCAGCGGATCGATAATCACCGGTTCTTTCGGATAAGCCGATTTGTAAATTTGCGTCATCGCCGCATGCAGGGAATCGGCTTCGCTCTTCATGCGCAGCCAATCGATATTGATGGCCGCGACATTGACGGCCAAAGCCGCACCCGCCAGCACCAGCGGCCAGCGCCAGCGACGCCAATCCAGTTTGGGACCGGCCGCAGCGCCCAGGCCCGACATCAAATCAACCGACGTGCCGGCGGCGCCGGCAATCCAGCGCGGCCAGTTGTCGGCAAGGACGCTGATGCGCTCTTCCGATGCACCGGCCTGATTGACCGCCTGCTGATAAGTCATGACAGCGGATTGCGGCACATACAGCACGACCGGCGCTTGCGGCACCACCGCGCTCAGCGCATGCACGGCTTCGTGCGCAGCGCTCTCGTGCTGTTCCGGCATGATCGGCAAGCCGATTCCATCGTGTTCCGACAAGCGTATCGCCAGGTCGATATCGGCGCCCTGCTCGGTAACGGCGGCAGCGACAATGCCGGGTTGATACGGCAGGCACAATTGCGCCGGCAACGCAACGATGTGGCGCGCGCCGAATTGAATGAATGTCCTGGTTGCGATTTCAAGCCATGCGCGCTGCATCACTGCGACTGTACGCAAGCCATCCGACAAACCGCCCGCGACCATCACGCACTCGGCGGGATCGGTGATCAACTGCTCTTCCACCAGATTCGGCAATGCGGCTTTCAGCCTGGCGCCCGATAACGGCGGCACCTGCACGCGCAGCAGGCTGACATCGCTGGCAGCCAGCAGCAGCACGATGCGTTGCGTCTTTGCCACCAGGCCGGACAAGTCCGACAGCGGCGCATTGCCTTCGCGTTCGATTGCGCCTCCATTCGATACCGATGCGAACGGGCAGGATAATGCAGTCCAGTGCTCGGCGCTATCGGCTGCGGCTTTGGAAGGCAAGCGAATATACAATGTACTCAAGGTGTTCCGCTCCCTTTAATTTTCTCGAACCCAGATCAGCCTGGTATTAGTGGCGCCATTGCGTTCGATCAGTGCCTGCACCTCAAGGCCGGCGCGGCTCATGCGTACTTTGCCGTTGACCAGAAAATAACCGGTCGCAACCGCCAGTTCATTGCCGGACAGGCTCAATGATTTTCCCGGCAGGCGTTGCGCAAAATCGGCAATGTCGCGAAAACTGGCGCTCTTTCGATTCGCCACCAGAAAAATCGCATCCGAAATCGAGAGTGTATCAATTCTTGCGGCCAATACCTCCGCCGGCGCAGTATTTACATTGATCGGGGTAGCATGCGGCAGGAAAATGATGAACTCCCTCAGTTTGTCGAGTATTTCGGCGGAAAAGCCCGGCACGGCAAGCAAATCGTCCATCTGTGCCAGACCCATGAAGCGCGAATTGTTGTTGCTCGGTGCCGACGCATCCTGCCTTGGCTGCGAAGCGGCCATCATATCGGCGGTTGCCTGCGCCAATGCAGGATTCAAATGCACATTGGTGAGCAAACGTTGAAAAACCAAGACCTCCTTGGGATTGATGATGCCGTTGAGTGACAGGTTGGTCAGGTTGTACCGCGACTGCGCATCGATGATGCTGCCGGACAGCGCCGCATCGGCGACGTCGGCATCGACGCGTCCGTTTTCAACGTATTGATCGAGCCGCGTTTCCGACAGCGGCACCGACCACGGCTCATCCAGCGTGTCGATGCTCGAATACTTGGCATCTTCGCGCAGGATCAGGCGCGCCCAGTCGATCGCACCGCGCAGGATCCATTGTTTCTGCAACTGCAGCCGCTGATTTTCAATGGAACGCACCTGCACCTGTTGTTGCCAGAACAGGCTCGCGACGATCGTAATGGCCAGCGTGGTCAACAATAATGCGGTGATCACGGCGACGCCGCGTTGACGGCCGGACAATGCTGAACGCATATTCACACAGCCCCCAGCAAAAATGTTTTCAGCATGCCGGCGTCGCGGCCCTGCAACTGCAACGATACTTCCAGTCCGGTCCATGTCGGTTGAAGCGCCGTCACACCTGCAACAGGGTTCGCGCCGGGTGTCGAACCGGTCTGCGCCACGGTGTCGGCGACGCGCCAGGCGTTGCTCTCCGGGGACCATAGCCACATTGTCATCGCGGCCACGCCTGATTGCAGCGTGACCGCCTGGGATATATCGCTATCGTTCAAAGCGGCCTGCCAGTAGGTGTCCAGTTCATTCAAATCGCGGGTTGCAGCCGATTCGCGGCGCGTCAGCACGCCGCCGTTGACACGATAGGCCACCACTTGCAGCCGTGACGGCTGGTTGTCGGCAAACACCGTGCGGATCAGCGTCAGGCGCCCTTGCTCGGCGGCGAGCGGCGGCCGGTTCGCTATGGTTGCCGCAGTCACCAGATGCGCGCAATCGTTTTGCAGTTGTGCAAATGCCAGTTGCATCCCGCGCGTCTGCTCAAGATCGCCGGTCAGCGCAATGCGCGCGCGCACTATGCCGTCGAGCCCGCGCCATCCCAGTACCGCCACGAATGCGAGCACACTGATGGCGACCAGCAATTCAACCAGGGTCAAACCGCGTTGCCGGCCTTTCCTCCGCATAATTGAAACAGCAGGCGCAATGGCTTGCCCGATCGGTTTATTGCGCATTCGGCACCACCTGGGCCAGCTTGATGATTTGGCGTTCGGCACTCTTCGTATCGAACACGCTGACCTCGACGCGGCGGAAAGACGGATTCGGCGTTGCAAACACATTTTCTTCACATACCAGTTGCAGTTCTCCCTGCGTGCAGTCGAACCTGCGTTGGCCGAGCGCCGGCCATTCCCGCGCCAGACGAATTTGCGTGAGCCGGTTTTCGGCCGACCAGGTCGCCATCATCGATGCGCGCAAATCGCTGCTGTTTTGCGTCAGGCTGCCAACCGCACGCAGGCTGGCGCCCAATGCAGTGCCGACTATCACCAGCGCCACCAATACTTCGAGCAGGGTGAAGCCCGCGCTGCGGCGTTTATCACGATGGTTGGCCCGGCGACGATCGGTACGCATGTCATTCGACCACGAAATGTCCGATACCGTCGGCACGGACGGCGACATGCGCGTCGCCGATCGACAGCGTCAGGACAAAGGGCTTGTCGACCGGTTCGCGACCGAAGACGATGCGCAACGGGACGGCTTCGCCGGCCTGCGGCGGACTGATCGAAAGCAATACCGGAGACCGCTTGAATTCCCGCTCGCGCAACAGCTCATCCTGGGTAAGGATTTGCCAGGTATTTTCTTCGCGCTGAAGGAAACGATAACGGTCCGATTCCGCTTCGAACGCAATCGGGCGGTTGCGCACAATCGCTTCGTCGCGCGCCAGTTGCAACAACAACGCAATCCGCTGCGCATCGTTTTGCAAAACCTGACGCTCGCTCGGCATTGCATTGAATGAAACCACACCAAGCATGATTCCTGCAATCACCATCACTACCAGCAACTCAAGCAACGTGAAGCCGCGCGATGGAAGCCGGTGCTGCGCGCGTGGACGGGTCCGGTCCGGACCAGCGAAAAAATGCGTAATTACAATTCCCACGAACCGATATCGGCATCGTTGCCGGTGCCCCCAGGCTGTCCATCCGCACCCAGCGAGAACACATCGACCTCGCCCTTGATGCCGGGTGACAGATATTGATAAGGATTGCCCCACGGATCTTTCGGCAGCTTGTCGATATAGCCGCCGGTTTTCCAGCCGTTGGCGGCAGGGCCTGCGGTCGGTTTGGCAACCAATGCCTGCAAACCCTGCTCGGTCGTAGGATAACGCTGGTTATCGAGCTTGTATAGTTTCAGCCCTTGCATCAAGGTCGAGATATCCTGCTTGGCGGCGATGATCCGCGCATCGTCGGTACGTCCCATCAATTTGGGAACGATCAGTGCCGCCAGAATTCCCATGATCACCACCACTACCATGATTTCTATCAAGGTAAAGCCGCGCGCTGCCGCGCGGAATAACATGTGGCGGGTCGGGCGGAGAGAAACGTTCTGCATAAGTATCGGTTCTTAAAATTGATTGTAAAGATTGACAAATAAATTGCGAGTATAAAGCCAAGCGGGAATTCTTATATCGCTATCGGCTTGATGAATACTTAACTTGGAGCAAGTTTGACTTGCATCAAACATTCCTCCGACGTCAAAACATCAGGAAAGTGCCCAAAAATATCACGATATTTAGCTTGATTGGTATATTGGTATCAGTTAAAACGGCCAAGCGGGCCGAGTGCCGGATGTCTGCCGCAAGCCAGGCTTTACACCCAATCGACATTGAATCGGCAACAGAGGATGGTATTCAGTAGACTCTGCGCAAAAATCATGCTGCCGGTTCGTGCTATCAATGAAACAGTCAACGCAATTGCATAATGCCATCGAGGAGTTCAGCATGTCGTTACACCATGCATTACCCGGCGAACTGGTCAATATCCGCCCGCTCGCCGCAAAGATCAAGGAATCGTTATCCACCGCGTTATTCAGGACGGCCGATCTCGAAGTGATACGGTCGGTGCTGCCGAGCGGAAAGTGGATGCCCGAGCACAAGGTTCCCGGCGAGGTTACGATTCAATGCCTGGAAGGGGCGGTGGAACTGCATGCATATCGCACCCTGCAAATACTGCGTGCCGGCGAAATGGTGTATCTGACGGGTGGAGAACCCCATGCATTGCGCAGCGTGGAAGATGCTTCCGTCCTAATCACGATCGTGTTGAAAAATGCGTGCGTATCCGGCCGCTGAACCGTGCATCCAATGCAATCATTCGGCGCCGGGTATCGAACACGACGGGAAAAGAAAATGACAAGAGAAAATTATGAATCCGGAACGCCTTGGGAAACGGTCGTCGGCTATTCGCGCGCGGTAAAAGCAGGGCCTTATATCCACGTATCGGGCACCACGGCCACCGATGGTGCGGGCGGGATCGTCGGCATCGGCGACCCCTATGCGCAAACCGTTCAATGCCTCTGGAATATCACAGCGGCGTTGGCCAGGGCCGGCGCATCGCCGGCCGATGTCGTTCGTACCAGAATCTATGTAGTGAACATCGCGGACTGGGAAAAAATCGGCAAAGCCCACGGCGAAGTTTTCCGGGATATCCGTCCCGCCACCAGCATGATTGAAGTGAGCCGCCTGATTTCATCCGAGATCCTGGTCGAAATCGAGGCGGATGCCTTTCTGGGTTAACCGTCAGGCAAACTCGTCGCGCGGATTGCGCGACAACAGTTGCGCAACCATGTCACGCGGCGAATCGCCGTCGAACAGTACGCCGGCGACAGCATTGGCGATCGGCATCTCGATGCCGCACTGTTGCGCCAATGCGCGTACCGATTGCGCACAACGCACGCCTTCTGCGACATGCCCCAGTTCGGCCACGATGGCATCGAGCGCCTTGCCTTGCGCCAGGCCGAGCCCGACCTTGCGGTTGCGCGATAAATCGCCGGTACAGGTCAGAATCAAATCGCCGACGCCGGTCAATCCCATGAAGGTTTCCGCGCGGCCGCCCAATGCGGTGCCGAGCCGCGACATCTCCACCAGACCGCGCGTGATCAGCGCGGCGCGCGCGTTGAGGCCCAGTCCCATGCCATCGATGACGCCGGTGGCAATCGCAAGGATGTTCTTGACAGCTCCGCCGACTTCGACGCCGGTCAGGTCGTCGGTCGAATAAACCCGGATATTGCCGCCATGAACCGCATTGACGACGCCCTCGCGCACCGATGCATCTGCCGCAGCGACAGTGAGCGCGCAAGGCAGGCCGCGAGCAACTTCCTGCGCAAACGACGGACCGGACAGAACGCCGGCCGCAACGCGGTCGCCCAGTACGGCGCGCACGATTTGATGCGGCAACAGATTCGTGCCTTCTTCAAAACCCTTGCATAGCCAGACGATATTGGAAATCGGCGCCGCACGGGATTGCAGGCGCTCCAGCAGCGGGCGCAAACCGGCAACCGAGGAAGCAATGATCAACAGCGCATCTGCCGGTTTTCCGCCGCCGGACGCATGCGTTACGGCCGCATCGAAGTCCGATGTGAGCTTGAGTTCGCGAGGCAAGGCGAAACCGGGGAAATAAGCGGTGTTCTCGCGCCGCGCCGCGGCGTCGCGCATTGCGTTTTCATTGCGGCCCCACAACACGACGTCATGCCGGCCCGCGAGCGCAATTGCCAAAGCCGTGCCCCAGGCCCCGGCGCCGAGTATCGTAATGTTCATTCGTTAAATGCGAATGCGGGCTCGAACAGGATACCGGACATGGTACTTACTCGCCCCACACTTCAGCCGCCCTGACGTAGCCGCTCTGGCCGTCGCGATGCCGGACCTTGACCCAGCCCGACGCGCCCGGCTCGACCAATTCGAGCAATACGCCTTTGTCGGCGGTGAACACGACCGCGCTGGATTCGTCGGCTGCCGTCCGCACCTTGGCGGTCGCCACATTGGCGATGACGTTCCGCGTCGGGGTCAGCGTTTTCGATTCGACCCACGATAAATCGCCGGCGACATCGCGCACCTTGGCCCATTCGCCATACGTCAGCACCACTTCAACCGGCATGCCGCGCGGCGCAACCCAGACTTTTCGTCCTTTTTCGGAAGGCGCATCGTAGAGAATTGCCGGCGCCGCGCCAACCGATCTGAAATCGATCGCACGGGCTGCGCCGGCGGCCATCGGCAACAGCAACGCAGCAAGTGCAATCGAACGGGCATATCGCATCGATATCTCCAGTGAGTCAACGTGACGGGACAGTACTTTCCTGCGTCCAGGCTGCAGCCCGGCGCACGGCCGGATCAAAACGGCAGTTTGCAAACTGCCCGTTAATGCTTCGCCGCCGAGCCGTCGGGCATCACGAGACCCGAGCCGGCCGCACCTTGCTGTTGCTGCTCGGTGATGGCTTGCTGGCGCTGCTGGTAGAACACTTCGAAGTTGATCTCCGACAAGTGCACCGGCGGAAATCCGGCGCGCGTGATCACGTCCGCGATATTGGCGCGCAAATACGGATACACGATGTTCGGACAACCGATGCCGAGCAGCGGATCGAGCTGTTCGGGCGGTATGTTGCGCGCTTCGAAAATGCCGGCCTGCTTGCCTTCGACCAGAAACGCGACCTTGTCATTGATTTTCGCGGTCACGGTAATCGTGACGGTCGACTCAAAAACGCCCTCGGCCAGCGGTTCGGTGCCGACGTCGACCGATACTTCCATGTTGGGCGCTTCCTGCTCCAGAAATATTTCTGGGGAATTCGGCTGTTCGAGCGACATGTCCTTCAGGTACACGCGCTGGATCTGGAATACGGGTTGCTGATTTTCGTCTGCCATGAAGCACTTTCGTTAAGATGGATGAAGGACGGCGATTGCACCGTCCGTTGAATTTTTTCCTGAATCTGTCGAGCGGCGCGAGTCAGGCGCCCTGCAGCAGACCATCAAGCTTGCCGAGCCGGTCCAGCGCGCTGAGGTCGTCGAAACCGCCGACATGGGTGTCGCCGATATAAATCTGCGGCACCGTGCGGCGGCCGGTTTTCTGCATCATTTCAGCGCGCTGCTCCGGCACCAGATCGACCCGGATCTTCTCGATCACGTCGACGCCCTTTGCTTTCAACAACCGTTCGGCCATGATGCAATAAGGGCAAACCCCGGAGCTGTACATTAAAACGCGTGTGGTCATGATGTCCGTCCTTCCGTTACTTCGCTATCGGCAGCCCTTGAGCCTGCCAGGCCGCCAGGCCGCCGTTCAGGCTGTATACTCCGTTGAAGCCGGCGTTTTTGAGTTGCGCCGCGGCTTTCGACGATTGCACACCCGTCGCGCAGACGATGATCACCGACTTCGATTTGAACCTGTCGAGCTCGCCGACTCTTTTCGGCAATTCCTTGAGCGGGATGTTTTTCGCTTCCCGCACATGGCCGGCGGCAAATTCGGCAGGATCGCGCACATCCAGAATGATGGTTTTACCCTGATTGATCATCTGGGTCGCCTGCAATAACGACACTTTGGTGCCGCGTCGCTGCAGGACCGGCCACAGCAGCGCACCACCCGACAAGATTACCAGTCCAAACAGCCAAATGTTGTTAATGATGAATTCCACAGGGTTCCAATGGTTTAAAGTAATCCCCACATTATAAAATAGAAGGCTGAATTCAATTCAAAACATGATTTTTATCTCAAAAATTTCTTATTGACCTTATCCAAACCATGTACAAAATCGTATTGATGCGCCACGGCGAATCCACCTGGAATCTCGAAAACCGCTTTACCGGCTGGGTCGACGTCGACCTGACCGAAAAAGGCGTTGCCGAAGCGCGGCACGCCGGCAAATTGCTGCAGGAAGCCGGCTTCAGTTTCGACATTGCTTATACATCGGTACTGAAGCGCGCCATCCGCACGCTTTGGGTCACACTCGACGAAATGGACTTGATGTGGCTGCCGATCGTGCATAGCTGGCGCCTGAATGAACGCCATTACGGTGCGTTGCAAGGACTCAACAAGGCGGAAACGGCGGCGATTTACGGGGAAAAACAGGTGATGGTCTGGCGCCGCAGCTATGATACGCCGCCCGATGCGCTGGACCCGGCCGATCCGCGCACATCGTACAACGATCCGCGTTATGCGAAGCTAAAGCGCGAGGAAATTCCGCTGACCGAATGCCTGAAAGATACCGTTGTCCGCGTGCTGCCGGTCTGGAACGAATCGATCGCACCGGCGATCCGCGCCGGCAAAAGCATCATCATCTCGGCCCACGGCAACAGCCTGCGCGCGCTGATCAAATACCTGGACGGCATCAGCGACGAGGATATCGTCGCCCTCAACATCCCCAATGGCCAGCCGCTGGTCTACGAGCTGAATGCCGATCTGAAGCCGATCAGAAGTTATTATCTGGGCGACCCGTCGGCAATCGAAACGGCGCTGAAAGCCGTTGCCGGCCAGGGGAAGGCGAAATAGCAACGCCTTTCATGTCCGCTATTTGCCGGGCCGGGCGCCGCCGGGAATCGCCAGCCGACAAGCATTCGTTGCAGCTTTTGCGAGCGAGAGTTTTCACTGCGCTCGGCATGGCAATCCTGTTTTTGGGCGTGCCGCATCCTGTCCACGCCGCCAAAATCACCGAACGCAGCAAGCAGAAACAAGCCGCCGAATCCGAACGCGCCGCATTGCGCCAGAAACTTACCGTCCTTAAACGCGATATCAACCGGACCGAAGCGGCCAAGGGGCATGCGGCCGATGCGCTGGCCCGTTCGGAAACGGCAATTTCCGACGCCAACCGCTCGCTGCATGAACTGGCGGCAGAACAAACGCAAACCTCCGCCCGGCTCGATGCCTTGTCCAAAGAGCAAGTCGAACTGACCCGAAGCGTCGATGCGCGGCACGAGCAACTGGCCAGGCTGCTGCGTGAACAATATGTCTCCGGAAATGAAGACCGCATCAAGCTTTTGCTGTCGGGCGAGAATCCGAACCGCATCAACCGCGATCTGCAATACATGGGCTATGTATCAAAAGCGCAAGCCGCATTGATCGAATCGCTGCGCGCCAGCCTGCAGGCGGTCGAAAAAAACAAGGCGGACACGCAAAGCGCAAAGGATGAACTGGACGAAATCGCGCAGGAACAACGGAGCCAGAAAGCCTTGTTGGAAAATGAGAAAGCCAAACGGACAACACTGCTGTCGCAACTGTCCGACAAGCTGGTGAGCCAACGCAAGCAGGCAGGCAACATCCAGCGCGATGAACAACGGCTCGCCGGCCTGGTTGATAAATTAGCCATGATGATAGAGGAACAACGCCTGGCCGAGCTTGCTGAAGCCGATCGGCGCCGGCAGCAGATGGCGCGCGCCAGGGCGGAACGGCAGAAACAGCTGGCGGCGCAGGAGAAAAACCGTTCCGGACGGAACCCCGCCAGGACGCCGCGCAACGCCGACGCAATCGATGCAGACGAAAATCCGTCAAAATTAATTGCGCGCAATGAACTCATTCCCGAAGCCGGTGTCCAAAAGGGCGTTTTTGCGACTTCATTCAGCGCCTTGCGCGGACGGTTGCGCTTGCCGGTACGCGGTGAACTGGCGGCAAAATACGGCAGCAGGCGCGGCGACGGGCCAATCTGGAAAGGATTGTTCATCCGCGCGCCGGAAGGAACGGAAGTCAGGGCGGTCGCAGGCGGGCGGGTTGTTTTTGCCGAATGGCTACGCGGCTTCGGCAACCTGATCATCGTCGACCACGGCAGCCAGTACATGACCATTTACGGCAATAATCAGGCCGTACTCAAGCGCGCCGGCGATGCCGTCAAGACAGGCGACGTGATCGCCAGTGCAGGTAATAGCGGCGGCAATGAACAATCGGGTTTATACTTTGAAATGCGGCATCAGGGCCGTACGTTCGATCCACTCTCGTGGATAACATTTAGGTGACACATGGGCAGCAAATTCAAGAATATCGGTCTTATCAGTCTGGGAATGATTGCCGGCATCGCCGGTTCGATGCAATTCGACGCAATGGCGCAGAAAAATGCGGGGCCGCCGCTGCCGGTCGACGAGCTGCGGCAACTGGCCGATGTGTTCGGACTGATCAAATCCGATTATGTCGAATCGGTCGAGGATAAAAAGCTGCTGACCGAAGCGATCTCCGGCATGGTCGCGTCGCTCGACCCGCACTCCGCTTATCTGGATAAAAAAGCATTCAAGGAATTGCGGGAAGGCACGCAGGGCAAGTTTGTCGGCCTCGGCATCGAAGTCGGCATGGAAGACGGCTACGTCAAGGTCATTTCGCCGATCGAGGATTCTCCGGCATATCGCGCCGGCCTGAAAGCGGGCGACCTGATTACGCGTCTCGACACCACGCCGGTCAAAGGCATGACGCTCGACGAAGCGGTCAAGAAAATGCGCGGCGAGCCCAACACCAAAATCTCGCTGACGATTGCGCGCAAGGACGAAGACAAGCCGCTCATCATCACGATCATCCGCCAGGAAATCCGGGTGCAGAGCGTGAAATCGAAAGTGGTCGAGCCCGGTTACGCATGGTTGCGCGTGTCGCAGTTCCAGGAACCGACGGTCGACGACATGGCCAAGAAAATCAATGCGATCTATGCGCAAGACCCGAACCTGAAAGGGCTGGTGCTCGACTTGCGCAACGATCCGGGCGGCGTGTTGCCGGGCGCGATCGGCGTGTCCGCGGCATTCCTGCCGAAAGATGTGGCGATCGTATCGACCAACGGCCAGTTGCCGGATTCGAAGGCGACGTTCTATGCCAAGCGCGAATACTACGGCTCGCGCGCCATCGGCGACCCGCTGGCAAAGCTGCCGGAGGCCGTCAAGAAAGTCAAGATGGTGGTGCTGGTCAATACAGGTTCTGCATCGGCTTCTGAAATCGTCGCCGGCGCGCTGCAGGATTACAAACGCGCCGCGATCATGGGCACCCAGACTTTCGGCAAGGGTTCGGTACAGACGATTCGCCAGCTTTCTTCCGATACCGCCGTCAAGCTCACTACCGCACGCTATTACACGCCCAACGGCCGCTCGATCCAGGCCAAAGGCATCGTGCCGGACCTGATGGTCGACGAGAATGCGGATGGCGACGGTTTGAACGGCATGCGCCTGCGCGAAGCGGATCTGCAAAAACACTTATCCAACGACAAGGATAAGGAAGTCGAAATGTCGACCAAGAACAAAGTCGATGAGCTGGAAGAAGAACAGCGCCTGGCCGCCCTCGAGAAAAAACGCAAGCCGCTTGAATTCGGCGGCAAGGACGATTTCCAGCTGGCACAGGCGATCAATTACCTGAAAGGTCTGCCGGTGCAGTTATCCAAGGCAAAAGTCGAGAGCAAGAAAGAGCCGACCATCAACAACAAGGATGAAAAGAAAAACGGCGACAAGAAATAAGCTCGATTCAAGATAAACTAGGCCGCAGCAATGCGGCCTTTTTTTTGTCATTCCTTTTATTTCGACCGATCCAATGAACGACCATCAATTACTGCGCTACTCACGGCACATTCTGCTCGACGAGATCGGCATCGAAGGGCAGGAAAAGCTGCTGGCCGCACATGCGCTCGTCATCGGCGCCGGCGGCCTGGGCTCTCCCGCTGCGTATTATCTGGCATCGGCCGGCATCGGCAGGATCACGCTGGTCGACAACGATACAGTCGATCTGACCAACCTGCAGCGTCAGATCCTGCATACGACCGAACGCGTCGGCCAATCCAAGGCGCAGTCGGGCAAACATGCGCTGACCGGGATCAATCCCGAGATCGAAATCGCCGCACTGACCGAGCGCGCCGAAGGCGAACGCCTGGATGAACTGGTGCGCCAGGCGGACGTGGTGCTCGATTGCAGCGACAATTTCACTACCCGCCATGCAATCAACCGCGCCTGCGTCGCAAACAAGGTACCGCTGGTATCGGGCGCGGCAATCCGGTTCGACGGCCAGATATCGGTATTTGATTCGCGCAGCGACGATGCACCCTGCTACGCATGTCTTTTTCCGCCCGATGAGCAATTCGAGGAAGTGCAGTGCGCAACGATGGGCGTGTTCGCGCCGTTGGTCGGCATCATCGGCACGATGCAGGCGGCGGAAGCATTGAAACTGGTGACGGGAGTCGGCCAGTCGTTGGCAGGCCGCTTGCTGCTGCTGGATGCGCGCAATATGGAATGGACCAGCATCCGGATCGCGCGCAATGCGTCGTGCGACGTATGCCGTCACACATAGAATTACAGGAATTCAAGAGCTCCTGACAAAATGCCCTGCTTCCATTGTGCGTGGGCATGCCGTCACGCACAATCTGCAATTGCCGCGACGTTGACGGCGAACGTGATGCGATCGGCGGACCACATCTTTGCCATTCATCTTTGGCAAAACGGATTTTGCGATAAAGGTGTACGATTCGCCAATTTGCTTTGATCGATAGCTCGCCACTGATGAAACGCCATGCATTCCAGCGTTAAAGACCTCGCCTTGCGGCGCCCTTTTCTGACGGCGCTTGCATTGTCGCTGGGTGCGGCGATATCGCTCGGCATGTCGCGCTTTTCCTATGCGTTGCTGTTACCGCCGATGCGCGCGGATCTGGGTTGGACTTATCTTCTGGCCGGAGCGATGAATACCGGTAATGCGTTCGGCTATCTTGTCGGCGCGCTGGCGACCCCGGCATTGATGCGGCGCTTCGGCGCGCAAGCCGCATTGGTCGGCGGTTCCGTGCTGACCTCTTTTTTCATGCTGATGTCCGGCTTTGTAACGGATGCCGACATGCTGCTGTTGCAGCGGGTACTGGCCGGCGTGGCGAGCGCGTTCATCTTTATCTCCGGCGGCGTGCTGACGGCACGGCTCGGTTCGCTGCATCCGCGGCGCGCAGGTCTGCTGATCGGAATTTACTACGGCGGCACCGGCTTCGGCATTGCGTTGTCGGCACTGCTCGTGCCGGTCACCCTGGCGCAGGCGGCGCTCCATTCGGCCGCGCATGCGTGGCAATGGGCGTGGCTGGCATTGGGCGGCGTCTGCCTGCTCGCGACATGCGCAATGACGGTACCGGCCGGCCATATCGACGGCGCCGCGGCGCCGAGCGGTGCGCACGGCCGCTTTCGATTGCGGTCTTTCGCTTATGGCCTGACCGGATATTTCATGTTCGGCGTCGGTTATATCGGCTACATGACGTTTGTCATCGCGCTGCTGAAAGAACAAGGAATGCAGGCGCCGGTCATCACCGCGTTTTACACGGCGCTCGGCCTGGCAGTGGTGGCGTCTTCACGCATCTGGGCCGGCATGCTGGACCGGTTCAAGGGCGGCGAATCGATTGCGATTTTAAATGCGCTGCTGGGAGCGGCGACGCTGCTGCCTGCGCTGACCGCCATGCCGGTGATCGTGTTCATCTCCGGATTGCTGTTCGGCGCGGTCTTTCTGTCGGTGGTGGCGTCCACTACTGCGCTCGTGCGCCATAACCTGCCGCCGGCCGCATGGTCTGCCGGAATCAGCGTCTTCACTACCGTATTCGCATTCGGCCAGATTGTGGGCCCCACGATTGTCGGCTGGATTGCCGACGGCTCCGGCGGGTTGCAGCGCGGGCTGATATTTTCAGCGTGCGCGTTATTCGCCGGTGCGGCGTTCGCGTCGCGGCAGCGGGCGGTGACGGCAAAAGCCTGACATCCTGCTTCGATGTCCGATTCCGGCGTGCCGGATTTGCCTGTTTCAGTTACCCTGTTCTCCTCTATCGATTCCGGAATAGCAGAACATGCGCACCGCCGACCTGCTTCGCCTTTTGACCCTGGCTGCCATCTGGGGCGCGTCATTTCTTTTCATGCGCATCCTGGCGCCTGTACTGGGCCCGCTATGGACTGCGGAATTGCGCGTCGGCGTCGCGGGCATTGCGATGCTGCTGTTCATGGCTGCGACCCGGCGTGCGATGCATTTCGGCACGCACTGGAAGCATTACCTGATACTCGGCCTGTTCACTTCCGCGCTGCCGTTCGTGCTGTATTCCTATGCCGCGCTGATTTTGCCGGCCGGCTATTCGGCGATCCTGAACGCCACCACGCCGTTATGGGGCGCGCTGCTCGGCGCAGCGATGCTGGGAGAAAGGCTGACGGCACGCAAGGTCATCGGTCTTTTTATCGGCATCGCCGGCGTCGCATTCCTGGTGCGGCTCGGGCCGGCGCAGTTCACTCCGCAACTGATAGCCGCTGCACTGGCATGTATCGGCGCAACGCTTTGCTACGGTATTTCAGGTGTCTATACCAAGAAAAAATCCGGCAGCATTGCGCCGCCGTTGATGGCGACCGGATCGCAGCTGGCGTCGGCGCTGATTCTCTTGCCGTTCCTGCCGCTGTCGCCGATCCGCGGCGACCTGACGCCGTTCATTCTGATGATCGCCGCAGCGCTGGCATTGCTATGCAGCGCGGTGGCGTATTTCCTTTATTTCCGGCTGATTGCCGATCTCGGACCGACCAAGGCATTGACGGTGACGTTCCTGATTCCGTTGTTTGCGTTGGCATGGGGCACGTTGTTTCTGCAGGAAGCGATCAATCTCAATACGCTGATCGGCTGTGCATTGGTGGTATTGGCAACGTGGCTGGTGGCGTTTCAACCCAAGGAACGCGTCGAGCCCGGACGCGCAATCATCGATTAACTGCCGCGCTTCGACAGGTAGATTCCAAGCAAAAGCAACACGCCGCCCGCCATCTGGATCGGACCGATCGCTTCGGAAAAAATGCTCCACGCCGCGATGGTGGCAGTCAACGGCTGGATCAACAGGCCGACCGATGACAACGACGCAGGCAGATGGGCGGACGCATAAGCGATCACCGTTTGGCCGCCCACCTGCGCGATCAATGCGAGGCCGAGAAGCGGCAGCCATCCTGCCGCGTGCCCCGGCCAGAATGCTCCGGACGATGCCAGCGCGAACGGCAACAGCGCCAGCGCGGTGACGCTCGTGCTCCATGCCATCAGGCGCGCGGTGGAATACTGATTGCGTGCATCCTTGATCACGAGTTGATAGCCGGCGTAAAACACGGCGGTCACCAGTCCCAATCCATCGCCCAGCAGCTTGTTGCCGTTCTCGCCATGCCCGCCTGCGGCATTCGGTCCGACCAGCAGCACCGCACCGATGAGCGCAATCAGCATGCCGGCGATGAATACACGCGCAAAGCGGACTCGATGCGCCAGCCACATCCACAGCGCGATGAAAATCGGCGCGAGGTTGGACAGCAGGGTCGCGTTCGACACGGTCGTGTAATGCAGCGACAAATGCCAGAGGCCCATATCGCCGGCGAAATAAATCCCCGCCAGCATCAGCGCCGGCGTGAAGTCGGTACGCTTGTTGTCGGCCCGATCCTGCGTCCGCACCGAAAACGCCCATGCCCACAGCAGCGGCGCCGCCAGCGTCATGCGCCAAAATGCGGAAGCCACCGGATTGACGTCGGACAGCCGCATCATGATACCGGCGAAGCCGATGGCGATCCCGCCGAACAAAAGCGCGGCGAATGCCAGTGCAGGAAAAGTTTTGGAAGTCATGTCGGATGGGCGGACCGCTTACTGAAGAATGCTTCTCCGGTTTTGTAAAGCGCCCGGCAAAGCCGGCGGCAACGGTCTGATGAAACGGCTTTGTCGAAGACTGCGAGTGTACCCAGATTTAATGATCCTTGCCGTGCCGGAAAGGAAGAAGCCGTTCAAACCAGCAGCAGCGCGATCTGCGCTTGTGCGCCTTCCGACGGGTTTTGCCTGAAACCGGTCTTGGCGAAGCGATGCCATCTTCCGAGGACCAGGCTCGTGATCATGCTGGCGCGGGTTGCAACCTCGGCTTCGTTCGCCTGCCCTTGCGTAACCGCGACACGCAAAGCCTGCTTGATCGCCAGTTCAATCCGCTCGATGAATTGATTCATCCTTGTCTGCAGGCGTTCATCCTCATTGACCAGCGCATCGCCGATGATGACGCGCGTCATGCCGGGATTGCGTTCGGCAAAATTGAGCAGCATGCCGATGATCGCCTGTGCTTGCGCCAGGCCGTTTTCCTGCTGCGCATTGATTTGATTGATCAGACCGAAGACGGTCGATTCGATGAACTCGATCAATCCCTCGAACATCTGCGCCTTGCTCGCGAAGTGCCGGTACAGTGCCGCCTCGGATACGTCCAGCTTGCCGGCCAGCGCGGCGGTCGTGATTTTCTCGCCCTTCGGCTGCTCCAGCATCGTCGCAAGAGTCTGAAGGATTTGCAGTTTGCGTTCGCCCGGTTTGGTGGTTGCCATGATTTTTTAAAGTTGATAAGCAATCGGATTACATTAACGCAGCCGATGAAGATGATGAGTCAGTTGCCGCACCGATTTTACTTTGACATCGACATAAACGGGGCGCTTTGACAACTTTGGCGGCGAAACTGCGTCTGTGCGCTGTTGTAAATCGGGATGGGCGGCCAGATACCGGGTCACCCACACGGTGCGCAAACCGAGCGCCTTCGCGGCTTTGAGCGTGCCGGCGGTGTCTTCGACCAGGATGCAGCGGCGCGCCGTCGTGCGTTCTTGGGCAACCAGCTTGCGCAACAGCGCTCTGGACGGCTTGGGCCGCAGCCGTCCGTGCACTCGCATCGATTCGATCGCGATGTGCTTCGCAAAATACCGATGCAAGCCGAGATGGCGCATCACATCGTGCGAATACCGGCGCGGCGCGTTCGTCAGCAGGATTTTGCGGCCGGGCAGGCCCTTCAGCAGACGGCCCAATCCGCGTTCGGCACGGATCATCGCGGACAAGTCGTCAAAGCGGTGCGCTTCGCGCAAAAAATCTTCCGGCCGCACCTGGTGATGCTTTACCATACCGAGCAATGTCGCGCCGTAACGCTGCCAGTACGCGAGCCGCGCGGCATTCACCGCGTCGGCGCTTGCCGGCGCATCGGCGTCACCCAACACCCGCGCGATAAACGCATTCATGTTTGCATTGATCGCCGGGAAAATCGCGTGCGATGCATTGTGCAGCGTATTGTCCAGATCGAACAGCCAGGTCAGTGTAGACATCGAAAAATCATGCTTGTTTATGGAGAACGGATGCGCAGCAGGATTATATTTTTGCTAATCGGCCTGTCCGGCCTTTTCGCTTCATTTGCCCATGCCGCCGACAGCATGCCGGTTGTCGCGGCTGCAACGCGGCAGCAGAGCGAATCCATCCCGCACAGGGGCACCTTGTACCGGGTACGCCATCAAGGTAACACGACTTACCTGTTCGGCACCATTCATGTCGGCAAACCGGCATTCTTTCCGCTTGAAGCGCAGGTGATGCAAGCCTTCGCCGAGGCGACCAAACTGGTGGTGGAACTCGATATCGGCAATGCCGGACCATTTTTGTCCGCTGTGAATAAATACGGCATATATGCCGCCGGCGATACGATCGAAAAGCATCTGTCGCGCGACAGCATGGTCCGGTTGCGGCAAGCGCTGCAACGGCTCGGCATCCGGTTCGAGCAGGTCGCGCGAATGAAACCGTGGATGGTGGCGAATTTCCTGATCGGCGTCGATCTTGAGCGCAACGGTTTCGCACAAAAGCAGGGAACCGAATTCTTCCTGCTTGCGCTGGCGAAGGCGCAAGCCAAGACCGTCGAGGAACTGGAAACAGCCGATTATCAGTTGTCCCTGTTCGACGGCATGACGCAGGCGCAGCAGGAACAATACCTGCGCGAAAACCTTGCGGAGATCGACGACGGCAAGATGCTCATGAAAGCAACGCGCCTGATGAATGCATGGGGCGACGCGGATGGCGGCGCGTTCGATGAAATGCTGCGCGAAGCATTCGATGAAAAAACAGCATCATCCGAATTCATCCTTCACATGCTGCTGGAAAAACGCAATCCTGAAATGGCAGGCAAGATTGAAACGCTGCTTAACAACGACAAGGCGACTTTCGTCGCTGTCGGCTTGCTGCATTTGATCGGGGAAAATGGCATACCCAGGCTGCTGCAGCGGCGTGGCTACGATGTGCAAAAGCTGTATTGAGCGGTTTGCACACAGGCCGTTCAATGGTTCAATGGGAGCGGATCATCGTCCCGAATGCCTGTTCGGTCAGCACTTCGAGCAACAGCGAATGCTCGATCCGGCCGTCGATGATATGCACCGTATTCACACCGGACTTCGCCGCATCCAGCGCGGAAGAAATCTTCGGCAGCATGCCGCCGGAGATCGTGCCGTCTTCGAACATCTCGTCGATCTCGCGCGCCGACAAGTCGGTCAGCAGGTTGCCCTGCTTGTCCAGCACGCCCGGGATATTGGTCATCATGATGAGTTTCTCGGCCTTCAGAATTTCGGCGATCTTGCCGGCGACCAGGTCGGCGTTGATGTTGTAGGCCTGGCCGTCGTCGCCGAAACCGATCGGTGAAATGATCGGGATGAATGCATCGTCCTGCAGCGCCTTGACGACCGCCGGATTGATCGCCTCGATCTCGCCGACAAAGCCGATATCGAGAAACTTGCCCGGATTTTCCTTGTCCGGCATCTGCATCTTGCGGGCGCGGATCAGACCGCCGTCCTTGCCGGTCAAGCCGACTGCCTGGCCGCCATAATGGTTGATCAGCATCACGATATCCTGCTGCACTTCACCGCCCAGCACCCACTCGACCACTTCCATCGTTTCTTCGTCGGTAATGCGCATGCCTTGGATAAATGTGCCCTGCTTGCCTATTTTTTTCAGTGCATTGTCGATCTGCGGACCGCCGCCGTGCACCACGACAGGATTCATGCCGACCAGCTTGAGCAGGATTACATCGCGCGCAAAGCCATGCTTCAGACGTTCTTCGGTCATTGCATTGCCGCCGTATTTGACGACAATGGTCTTGCCGTGAAATTTGCGGATATACGGCAATGCTTCCGCGAGGATTTCGGCCTTGATTTGCGAAGAAACTTCTGTAAAGTCGGTCAATTCTGACATGGCAAGTCCTGATAAATGAATTTTGGCGATTTTACAGGGAAAGCGCATCCGTTTCCCGCCCAATTTCTTGTGTTTCGCATCGCGTTCCGTTAGTCTTTTGCTCAAATGGCAATGAGCACAACGCGTGCCAGCGCCGATTTCATGGATCGATCCCGATGACCGCATTATTGCATCAGCAACTCGAAATCATGCGTCCCGCGCTGCTGCGCTTTGCAATTCTGCAATTGCGCAATGAATCGCTGGCGGAAGATGTGGTGCAGGACGCATTGATTGCGGTACTGGAAAAACCGGAGCGCTTTGCCGGTCAATCCTCGTTGCGCACCTATGTCACCGCCATCATGAAGCACAAGATCATCGATGTGCTGCGCGCGTCCAAACGCGAACGCCGGATCGAAATCCCGGAAGACCAGTCCGAAGACGATGTGATCGACGCGCTGTTCAAGGCGAATGGCCATACTCACGAAATGCCGCGGCAGTGGGCCGGCCCGGATACGGCACTGGAGCAGCAGGATTTCTTTCGCGTCCTGGAAATCTGCCTCGAAAAACTGCCTGCCAATACCGCACGAATTTTCATGATGCGGGAATGGCTTGAACTGGAAACCGATGAAATCTGTAAGGAATTGAATATTTCCACGTCCAATGCCTGGGTGATGCTTTATCGCGCGCGTATTCGCCTGCGCGAATGCCTGGATTTGAACTGGTTCGGCAACAAACCCGCCGCGAAGACACAAGGATAGACGACTACCGATGGGACTCAAACCTACTTGCAAGGAAGTGCATCGCCTGACATCGGAAAGCCTCGACCGCGACTTGTCGCCGATCGAGCGGATCAGGATGCGCGTGCATCTGCTGGTGTGCGACGCATGCCGCACTTTCGGCGGGCAAATGGACCTGCTCCACCGCGCGATGCGCCGGCTGACGATCGCAAACGAATCCGAACAGGACCGCGAACCGAAATGAGTATCTGCTCACGTTGCGATAAAACGTTTTCATGCGGCATGGTGGATCAGGATGCGGCTGAACCATGCTGGTGCACCCGATTGCCGGCGCTTCCGGCAAATTCCCTTGCGCAATCCGGCGACGGCTCTGCTGCCGGTCGTTGCCTGTGCCCCGATTGCCTGAAGGAAAAAATCGACGCACTTGAAATCGGCAAGCGCGAAAACTGCTGAGCCGATCAGACTGCATTGCCTGGAATTCAAAGTTTTTCAGGCGCAGTTGCGCACTTCCTGGCGCGGGAAGTCGATCTTGATTTTATCGATGCCGGCTTTCGTCTTCGCATCGGGATCGCGCAACTGGAATGCGATCCTGTTCAACGGAACCCTGTGCTCAATCAGGCGCGCACTACGGATGCCTTTCTGATTCAGCGACGCAAGATGCGCGCGCGCCGCTTCTTCGGTCTTGAAAATGCCCAGCGATATTCCCCAACGTTGACTGGAGCTGTCCTGAATAACGTAAAAATCGGTCACGCCCAGGCTGCGCAATTCGCCGGCCTTCCGGTCCGCGCCGTCCTTGCCCCCTTGCGGCGGGATGAAAATCATGTGGCTGCTGACTTCCTGAATCTCGCGCCGCGATAGCGTCTTGCCGACAGACAGGGCTGCCAGCTGCGTCTCGAATCGTTTGGCTTCCGCGATATTGAAATTGCCGATTTCGGTGCAGGCCGGCCGCTCCTGCTTTTTGTCGGCCGACACCGAAACCAGTTCGGGGGCGACAATCGCGACAGGCGCGGGCGCAACGGCAGAAGTGTGCGCCGCGGCCGGACTCAGCAATTTGATTTTATTGGCATTGAGCTGATTGGCGGCGCGCGCCGGCTCATGTCCGCTCGGCATCAGCGTGTCGAGATAGCCCTGATTGAATGCAAACAGCAACCCATTGGCGGCAAGCAGACAGCAAAAGAGAATTTTCAGCATGGTTCTTTTTGGTTTTGTTGCATTACGACGGTTTGCAAACCGATCAGCACGAGATTATCAACCTTGTCGCAGGGTATGGAAAGATGCGGCGCCACCATCGTTGCCGCGCCGCCCGAAATAATGCATTGCACTGCCCCGTGCTGCCGGATGCGCGCCGCTACGGCGCGTTCGATCGCTCCCGCCTGGGCTGCGATACAACCGCTGGCGATCGCATCATCGGTATTGTCGGCAAATATTGCGGCGGCCTCCGCATGCTGCGCTACTTGCGGCAGCTGCGCCGTATTGCCGGCAAGCGACGCGGCCATCAATTCCGGTCCGGGCAGAATCATGCCGCCCATGAACAGCCCGTCCGCAGTGACCGCATCGATCGTGGTGGCCGTGCCGCAGGTAACGACAATCAACGACCGGCCGGGGAACAGCGCATGCGCACCGATGGCGGAAGCGAAGCGATCGCAACCGAGCTGCGCCGGATCGCGATATCCATTGCGCACGCCGCCCAGCGCTGCCACCGACTTGAACCATTCGACCGGCACCAGCTGCAATCCCAGCACGCGCAGCAATATTTGCTCCAGCTCCTTGTGCATCGGCTCGCCCGCCACATTCGATAGCAATATCCGCGCGATTTTCAAGCCATGCCAGGCATCGGCCAGCAGTCCGGAGTCTGCGCGCGCAACCGCGCCGGATGCAATCCAGCGTCCCAGCGCGTTTGCACGGCCGGGGGCGTGGGCGCCCGGATCTTTTTCAGTCAGCGCCCATTTGATCCGTGTATTGCCTGCATCGACCAGAAGCAGCATTGAGTCATCCTTCCACTACGCGCAGCGAGACGTCGCCCGCCATGATCGCAACCCGGCCCGACACCGTTTCCAATAACAGGCGGCCGCTGTCGTCAACGCCGATTGCCTTGCCTTCATGCAAGACATGTCCGCGATCCAGTATCGCGACCGGCTGCCCGGCATAGGCATGCAGCCGGTTCCAGCGCGCCGCGAATGCGCCGAACCCCGCCGCGTCGAACTGTACCAGCACCTCGGACAAGCCGTCCAGCAGCGCAGCCATCAGCACATTACGGTCCATTTGCAGCGCCGGCATATCGGCAATCGGCCGGCCGATGCGCGCCGCAATACTGTCCGGCAGCGCGATATTGAGCCCGATGCCGATTACGGCCCAAATGCCGTCATGCGCCGCATTTTTAACCGAGGCGGTTTCAATCAGGATACCGGCAAGCTTGTTGCCGTTCCTGAGCACATCGTTGGGCCATTTAAGGCGTGCATCCACATCGAACCGGGACAATGTTTCCGCGATCGCCACCCCGACCGCCAGCGGCAATCCGGTCAGCGCCTTTAGCGGCCGGCTGAATTTCCATGCCAGCGAAAACGTCAATGCCGCACCCGGCGCCGAATGCCAGGCCCGGCCTGCCCGTCCGCGCCCTGCGGTCTGCGTCTCGGCTACCAGCAGGACGGCCGACGTCAGGCTTTCCAGCCGGGCCAGCAGGTCGGCATTGGTCGAACCGGTTTCAGCGACGACTTCGACCGCGACTTGTTGCCCGATCGGATGCGAAGAAGCAGCAATGCGCTGCGCAGAAAGGAGGTCGGCCATGATGTACATTGTAGCGGGATGCTTGCTGCCGCGGAACAGGATATGCTTTAATCGCCAGGCGGCCTCCCTTGACGTGACGCATCATGCATTCTCCCTTACACTGCCTCCATGCCGAACCCGCAATCGCCCGTCCTCAGCGTTGATCGACGCGACCCATCAATCGTCCCTGCCGG
>JAQGLW010000197.1 GCA_028292665.1 Herminiimonas sp. | reverse complement strand
TCCTTGAGGTTGTAGGGTCCTGCGATCGCGCGCAGAAACACCCGGTCTTTTTTACTGCTGTAGTGCGATTCCTTGCCCATTGCTTTTCCTTTATAAAACTAAAAACCAGAATGATTATTTCGCTTGCATGGTGATGATCTCTTCATACAACTTGCTCATTTCTTGATAAGTGCTGTCTGCGCCGGCGCGCCTTTTGCCATAACATTCCGGCCGGATTAGTGCCCACCTTTGGCAACGGCCTGCCCCTTCAGGAACAGGTTTTCCCACAGGGTTTCCCATTTTTCCGATTCGTCGAGCACAATTGCCGGGTCGATCATCGAATACTTGAACTTGTTGAGCGGACTGTCGACCGCATTGCTCGACGGCACGCGATTACGCTGCTTGATCAGCTCCTGCCCCTCGCGCGACAACATGAAGTCGGCGAACAACAGCGCGGCATGTGGATGAGGCGCATTTTTTGTCACGCCGACTGCACCCGGCCGGCCGAAAGTCGGTTCCAGTGCCTTCCATTTGACCGGTGCGCCGGTTTTGCTCAGGCGCTCGATCGCATGGTTATAGACCGCGGCTGCCAGCGGAATTTCACCGGCTGCGACCAGTTCCGTAATCAGCGTATGTCCGGTGCGGACCTGTGTTCCCTGCTGCGCAAGGCCGCGGAAAAAAGCCATCCCATCCTTCTCGCCCATATTCTTCACCATTGCGCCGAACCAATCGGTGTCTCCGGCCTCAATACTGATCTTGCCGGCCCAGTACGGCTTCAACAAATCCTTGTAGCTGTTGGGCACGTCTTGCGGCTTGACCAGATTGGTGTTGTATGCGATCACGAAAAAATTGAAACGGTCCGCGACATACTGTCTATGCGGCGGGAATGCCGCAGCGGGAAGATCTTTGAATAGCGGACTATAGAATTCGGTCAGCAATTTTTCGCGAGCCAGAATCTCCATCTCGATCCCGTCACTCTCCAGCACATCCGGCATAAAGCGGCCGGCACGGGCTTCGGTCAGCGCGCGCTGCACCACCTTTTCGCCGCTGGCGCGCCACAACGACACCTTGATTCCGTATTTCTTTTCGAATGCTTCGACGATCGGCGCGGAGTCCTTGAGATTGAGCGAGGTATAAACGGAGACTGCACCTTCTTTGCGAGCGCCTTGCAGCAGGCGCTGTTCGCGATCGGCGCCTTTATACAAATAGATCGGGGATGGAACATGCTTGTCCTGTGCAAAGACTGAGCATGCGAAAGCAAGAAACATAACCATGCCGGTATTGCATATGGTTCTAAAGCCTGATAACCGACAAATCCCCATCCACATCTCCTTTGATATTTAAAGCAACGCATTTACATGCGTCGTCAACGTTGCAACTTTCCCCTGACTTGTATTGAAGTCTCAATCACACCGAAAACTGCTTATAGAGATTCAGTGCGTCCCTTGATAGGGTCCCTTGGCAGATGCAAGGGAATGAATGTTTTTACTCCGACGGACAATCCGGCATCGGAGTGCGGGTGCTCCAGATCAACGTGTTTGATCATGTTTGGTCATCCGAAGGCTCGTAAACTTTTATTACCTTGAAACGAGGGAATTAATTTAAACAGTCTTGCGATCAGCATTAAATAACAGTAACCTTTGTGAAAAGTTATGTAAAGTGACATTTCTTACTGGTTTTTGATACCAATGGTTATATGTAGGAGATAAAACCATGATTTCTAGCGGAGTTAAATTTCGCCACCTCCAGTGTTTTTTGGCTGTGGCTCAGCAGCGCAGCTTGCAGAAAGCAGCAGTTGTCCTGTCCATCACACAGCCGGCAGTTTCCAAAACAATTAAAGAACTGGAAGAGCTATTGCAAGTACGCTTGTTTGAACGAGGCCGTAAAAGCACCAAGTTGACTCGCGAAGCGGAAATTTTCTTTCGTTATGCTGCGGCCAGCGTAAGCGCCATGCAGCAGGCGGTAGATTCCATGACGCGGGTGCGCAATCACACCAACGTGGTGATTTCAATCGGTGTACTGCCTACTCTTGCCCCATCATTCATGCCGCAGGTGTTACTGGCATTTCATCAGCGAGTAACGAATATCCAAGTGAGCCTGTTGACCGGCACTAATGCGCAGATGCTGGCCGAACTGAGAGATCGCAAGGTGGATCTGGCGCTCGGCCGGCATTCTGATCCTAAAAGAATGGTAGGTCTCTCATTTGAGCATTTGTATGCCGATCCGCTGGTATTAGTGGTCCGTCCGGGACATCCGTTATTAGACAATTCCGTAGCTGATGTTTCCCAATTACGGCGGTATCCTGCGCTTTTGCCAATGAAAGGTTCGTTTATTCGCCACGATGCCGATGCCTTCGCTTTTGCGGAGGGTATTGGACCCGTTACAGATTTTATAGAGACTTTTTCAGTATCTTTCAGCCGAACTTATACGAACCGCAGTAACGCAATCTGGTTTGTCCCATGGAGCGCAGTAACACATGACGTGGAGACAGGATTTCTAGTTAAATTGTCTTACCCCTCAAAGGCGGCCGAAGAATTTTCCGGACAGAGGATGCGTACCATTGGACTGATGTCGCGCACGGATAGCCTGCCTACACCTGAAATACAAATATTGATCAATATAATCAGAGAAGTTGCATATGAACGCCACACTGAAAGTCTTACGCATGCTTTATAAATGCGTCTCTTTTAAAACGGTGCATTGTCTGCAGAAACGGCTTGATGGTTCGCTCGAGCGTCGAGTTCGTAGTACTCTTTATGCATGAATAATTCCTCAACACATCAATCATTCGCCGCTGCCCGCTTCATCAAGGAAATCGGCCGCGGCAAAAAAGGTGCACGCAGCCTGTTGCGAGAAGATGCTTGCCAATTGTATGGAGCGATGCTGGACGGCCGGGTTTCCGATCTGGAAATGGGCGGCATCATGCTGGCGATGCGCATCAAGGGCGAATCGGTGGAAGAGATCGCCGGTTTTCTCGACGCGGCGGAAGCGTCGTTCGAGAAATTATCCGGACCTGCAGGAGAATATGCGCCGATCGTGATCCCGAGTTACAACGGTTCGCGGCAGATGGCCAATCTGACGCCGCTGTTGGCGCTGCTGCTGGCGCAACAGGGCGTGCCGGTCCTGATCCATGGCGTCGTCACCGATCCGGGACGAGTGACGACCGCAGAGATATTGCATATCCTCGGATTCACGTTCTCCCGGACGATACAGGAAGCCGCTGCGCATCTGGCGCAGCGGGAACCGGTCTTCATGCCGATTGAATCATTGGCGCCGCGCATGGCGCATCTGCTCGCGATGCGCCGCATGCTGGGTGTACGCAATTCAACCCACACACTGGTGAAGATAATGCAGCCGTTCGCGGGGCCGGCGTTGCGGCTGACGTCGTACACGCATCCGGAATATCTGGAAATGCTGAGTACCTATTTCACTACTGCGGCGCCCCCTGCACGCGGCGATGCATTTCTGATGCGCGGCACCGAAGGCGAAACCGTGGCCAACGCCAGGCGCGCGCAGCAGATCGAATGGTTTCACGAAGGTGAACGTACCACCCTGGTGCAAAAACAGGCGCCGACGGATGAATTGCCGCCGCTGCCGTTGAAGAACGACGCGGTTACCACGGCGGCCTGGATTCAGGCGGCGTTACGCGGCGAGCAACCGGTGCCTGCGCCGATTGCCGAACAGGTGGAACACTGCCTGTTCGTATCGCGGAGATTACAGGCCGGATAGGTTAATAGTCAAAAAGTCATCAGCAGCGAATACCTGCTTTAAAGCAAAATTGTTTGAACTTTATCCCTCCTTCAATGACAAAGAGTGCAGCAGGTATAGCGCTTCCTGTATCAATCATTTTTACGCCATAGCGATTTTTCAATTTCCCGCCTTGCACGATGGTCCGCGGCATTGCTTTTTGGGGAGTGCTACATGTCATGGACTCTGCCGTCCTTCCTCCTTGCGCAACCTGTCCAATGGAATGCGCTGCTGTTGTTCGGCAGCTTGCTGCTGTTCGGATTGATAGGCGGTCATGTCGTTTCGAAAAATCCATGGGTGCCGCGCATTACGGGATACCTGCTGACGGGAGCATTGTTAGGCGCAGGGGGGCTGAATTGGCTGTCGGGAGATGTTCTCAGGATGGCTCATCTTTTCGCAGATATCGCGGTTGCTCTCGTAATGTATCAATTGGGGCGTTATGTCGATATCGGCTGGCTGCGCCGTGAAAAGTGGCTGGTCGCCACCGTTTTCATCGGTGCGGTGCTTTGCTTTGTATTGGTATGGGTCCTGCTGGAGTGGCTCGGCACGGCTCGCCCTTTGGCCATGCTGGCGGGGGTGCTGGCAATCGGAACCGCCCCCGCGGTCGTGATGGTGGTCGTGCGCGATCTGAATGCCGAGGGCCACGTTACGCGGCGTCTGGCGGCGATGACCGCATTGAATAATTTGCTGGCGCTGCTGGCTGCCTACCTGCTGTTGCCGGTCGTCGCCGCCAAGGATACGACGCCGGCGACAACGCTGATTGCCCATACGCTGTACTCGCTGTGCGGTTCGCTTTTGCTTGCGTATCTCACTTACCGCTTGATGATGCCGCTCGCACGCTGGCTCGGGCGCGAACGCAGCCGCCAGTTCGTGCTCGTCATTGCCGTAATCACGCTGGCTATCGGCGTGGCGCATGCATTCCAGTTGCCGGTCCTGCTGAGCATGCTCGCGTTTGCAATCCTGTCGAAAAATCTTGACTATCAATACGACTTGATGGAACTCGAATTCGGCATTGCGACCGAGCTGTTCATCATCATGCTGTTCCTGACGATCGGCGCATCGATGCGGCTGACGGACGTAACAATATTCGTTTCCGTAGCAGCCGTGATCGGCGCGCGGTCGGTAGCGATGTTCTGCAGCATTTTTGCTTTTGCGCGTCCTTCAAAACTGAAGTGGAATCAGGCTGCGCTATTGACGTTGGGGAGCTTGCCGATGGTGGAGGCCGGACTCGGATTGATACAGGATTCATATCTCTATCCTCATACGGTTGCCGATATTATGCCGCTCCTTGCAGGCACTTTAATCGTTTCGGAATTGCTGGGGCCGATCGTGACGCAATTCGCACTGATCAAGTCAGGCGACAGCGGACACGAACCGAGACGCGAATAAGGATAAATCATGAACATATTGCCGTTTTCTTCCTCGACGCCTTTCACGATGGGTATCGAACTGGAACTGCAGCTGGTTAATCGCCGCAACTACAATCTTGCCACCGATGCGCTTGACCTGCTGGCCTGGATAGAACCGTCCGATCTGCAAAAACAGATCAAGCTTGAAATCACGCAAGGCATGATCGAGTTGAATTCGGACATCCATACGCGAGTCGATCATCTTGTGCAGGAATTGAAGGAGTTGCGCGCCGCGCTCATCAAAGGCGCACGTCATCTGAATATCGATGTCGCCGGAGGCGGCGCGCATCCATTCCAGAGCTGGAATGAACAGCGCATCACGCCCAGCCAGCGCTTCCATGACCTGCATGAAAAGTATGGCTATCTTGCAAAGACGTTCACCGTATTCGGACAGCACATCCACATCGGCGTGGCGAACGGCGACGATGCTCTTTATCTGACACACGGATTCGCGCGCTTTGTGCCGCACTTCATCGCCCTGTCGGCCGCGTCGCCGTTTTATCAGGGAGTCGATACCGCATTCGACTCGTCCCGCAGCAACGTCGTCCGCGCTTTTCCGCTGGCAGGCACCATGCCGCTGGTTACGCGCTGGGCCGATTTTGAAGCGTACTACGATGAATTGATGCAGATCGGCATCATCGGCAGCATGAAGGATTTTTACTGGGATATCCGGCCCAAGCCGGAATACGGCACGGTTGAAATCCGGGTCTGCGATACGCCGTTGACGCTGGAGCATGCCGCATTGCTCGGTTGTTATGCGCAATTGCTGGCGCGCTGGCTGTTGACCGAGCGGCCGTTCGTCATAGACGAGGATTTTTATCTGCTGTATCAATATAATCGTTTCGAAGCCAGCCGTTACGGCCTGGACGGCGAAATCGCGTTCAAGAAACATGAGAAAGACGCCGCGTCGTCCCGGCAATCGATTTTCGTCGATGTGCTCGATCATCTGCATCATTTGCAGGGCTATGCGCAAAACGACGCCGACCTTATCGCGCTCAAACGCCTGCGGCACATGGCATACGAGCGGATAAACGACGCCGGCTGGTTGCGCCGGACATTCAAGCAGCGCGGTTCGCTCAACGACGTGATGCGGCTATCGTCGCAATTGTGGATGACGCATACGACGTCGCCTCATTTTCACTAGCTTACAATCACGGCTTATTTCAATTTGCATAAGCCATGACAAAACAATTTGATGTTGCCGTAATCGGCGCGGGCGCGGCCGGCATGATGTGTGCGGCTGTCGCCGGCCAACGCGGCAGGAAAATCGTGCTGATCGACCACGCCGCCAGGCTCGCGGAAAAAATTCGCATTTCAGGCGGAGGACGCTGCAATTTCACCAACATCGATGTCGGTCCGCAGAACTTCCTGTCGCAAAACCCCCATTTCTGCAAAAGCGCGTTGTCGCGTTATACACCGCAGGATTTCATCGGCCTGATCAGGCGCCACGGAATAGGTTTTCACGAAAAGCATAAGGGGCAGCTATTCTGCGACCATTCCGCAGAAGACATTATCAATATGCTCAAAGCCGAATGCGATGCCGGAAATGTCGCGTGGCGCATGCCATGCAAGGTTGCGCAGATCGGCAAGGCAGGCGCTGCTTTCCGGATTGATACAGATGCCGGAGAAATCATCGCCGGCAGCGTGGTGATCGCCACCGGCGGCCTGTCCATTCCCAAGATCGGCGCAACCGATTTCGCCTACCGTATCGCCAGGCAGTTCGGCATCAAGCTGATCGACCCGCAACCGGCACTGGTGCCGTTGACTTTCGATGAGGCGAAATGGCAACCGTTTGTGCCGCTGGCCGGTATCGCGCTGCCGGTCGAAATCGCAACGGGAGAAAAGAAATCACGAGGATATTTTCGTGAAGATTTGTTATTCACGCATCGCGGCTTGTCCGGTCCGGCAGTACTGCAAATTTCCAGTTTCTGGCAACCTGGTGCGGCGCTGACCTTGAATCTGATGCCCGACATGAATGTCGCCGATGAGCTAATTCGGGGCAAAACATCGATCAAGAAAAATCTGGGCAATCATCTGGCGCAATGGTTGCCGTCGCGGCTGGCGGAAGGATGGCTGGCGGCGAACGGTTTCAGTCAGGATGCGCGGATAGCCGATATGCCCGACAAGCAACTCAGGCGTCTGGGCGAATCGCTGAATCACTGGACCATTATCCCGAACGGCTCGGAAGGCTATCGCAAGGCGGAAGTGACGCGCGGCGGTATCGACACGCGTGCGCTGTCGCAGCAAACGATGATGGCGATCGAGGCGCCCGGTTTGCATTTTATCGGTGAAGCGGTCGACGTAACCGGCTGGCTAGGCGGATATAATTTCCAGTGGGCATGGGCGTCGGGCATGGCGGCCGGATTGGCAGTTTGATACGGTATAGCGCTGCATGATTAACTGATGGCAATATTATTCTTTGCAAACTGTTGCATTGGGTGCGATGCTTCCTTGCTTTATACGCCAAGCCTGCTATACTCTCGGTCTTTCCAAATAAATCCTGGTTCAAGTTTACATGACCACAATTCGCCTTAAAGAAAACGAGCCGTTCGAAGTCGCCATGCGTCGCTTCAAGCGCACCATTGAAAAAACCGGCCTGCTGACCGAGTTGCGTGCGCGCGAATTTTACGAGAAGCCGACTGCCGAGCGCAAGCGCAAGCTTGCAGCTGCCGTGAAACGTCACTACAAGCGTATCCGCAGCCAGCAATTGCCAAAAAAACTGTTCTGATTTTCCCCCGCACACTGTGCGGTTAAATCGCAAACCCGCTCCGGTATCGGTCCGCAGCGGGTTTTGGCGTTTAGCAGGCTGTTGAAAAACTGCCGTACAGGCCGAACCCGGCCGCTCGCTGCATTTTTCAAGAACCTGTTATGAATATATTTTGGATGCGGTCTGCGGGTTTATCAAGCACGCATCTGCCAAAATGATCTATAACAAATTCACTGACCAACTATTCGATCCTGGAGATCAGCATGAGCCTAAAAGAGAAAATCACCGAGGACATGAAAGCAGCAATGCGCGCCAGGGAGACGGCCAGGCTTGGCACAATCCGCCTGCTTACCGCCGCCATGAAACAAAAAGAAGTCGATGAGCGGATTGATCTGACCGATAACCATATCCTTGCCATCATCGAAAAGATGATCAAGCAGCGCAAGGATTCCATCACCCAATTCGAGGCCGGCGGCCGCCAGGATCTGGCCGATATCGAAAAAGCCGAACTTGCCGTCCTGTCGGCGTACATGCCGGCCGCACTGTCGGAAGCGGAAATCCGGGCGGAAGTCGCCGCCGCAGTCGCAGCAACCGGCGCCGCCGGTCCCCAGGACATGGGTAAGGTAATGGCTGTCCTGAAGCCGAAGCTCGCCGGCCGGGCCGACATGACCGCCGTGTCGGGCTTGGTGAAAGCAGCGCTGTCCAAAGCCTGAACGCCGTCTGAAGACAGCCCATTTGGCCGGCGATGATTCCGCAATCCTTCATTCAGGATTTACTCAACCGCGTCGATATAGTCGACGTGGTCGGGCGCTACGTCCAGTTGAAAAAGGGCGGTGCGAACTTCATGGGCTTGTGCCCTTTCCATAACGAAAAATCGCCGAGCTTCACCGTCAGTCCGACCAAGCAGTTTTATCACTGCTTCGGCTGCGGCGCGCATGGCACCGCAATCGGTTTCCTGATCGAATATTCGGGCCTTGGATTTGTCGAAGCGGTAAAAGACCTCGCGCAGAATGTCGGCATGACCGTGCCGGAAAACGAGGACAGGCTGCCTCCGGCGCAACGCGCCGAAGTGCAGGCAAAAAGCATGGCGCTGTCTGACGCGATGACGCAGGCATGCGACTTCTACCGCCAGCAGTTGCGCGGCGCGCAGCATGCGGTCGGCTACCTGAAAAGCCGCGGTCTGACAGGCGAAATCGCGGCGAAATTCGGCATCGGATATGCGCCCGACGGATGGGACGGTTTGCGTGCGGTATTCCCCGACTATGATGCAACTGCATTGGCTGAAGCCGGTCTGGTCATCGATAAAAGCGACGAAGAGGGCGCCAACCGAAAACGTTACGATCGGTTTCGCGACCGCATCATGTTCCCCATACGTAATGTGAAGGGCCAGGTGATCGGTTTCGGCGGACGGGTAATGGATGGCGGCGAGCCAAAATACTTGAATTCCCCCGAGACGCCCTTATTTCAAAAGGGTAGCGAATTGTATGGGCTTTTCGAGGCGCGCCAGGCAATTCGCGAGGCAGGATATGTGCTGGTAACAGAGGGCTACATGGATGTCGTCGCCTTGGCGCAACTCGGCTTTCCGCAAGCGGTCGCAACTCTCGGCACCGCCTGTACGTCGATTCATGTGCAAAAGCTGCTGCGTCAGACCGATCATGTCGTCTTCAGCTTTGATGGCGATGCGGCGGGCCGTCGCGCGGCCCGCCGTGCGCTCGATGCCAGTTTGCCGCATGCGTCGGATAACAAGACCGTGAAGTTCCTGTTCCTGCCGGCCGAACATGATCCGGACAGTTACATCCGCGAATTGGGCACTGAAGCGTTCGAACGGCAAGTGCACGATGCGATGCCGTTATCGCAGTTCCTGATCAATGAAGTGACTGCCGGAAACGATTTGAATACGGCAGAAGGCCGTGCGCGGGCGCAGTTCGACGCCAAGCCGCTGCTGCAGTCCATGCCGACGTCGTCGCTGCGGTTGCAGATCGTGCGCAATCTGGCGCAACTGACGCACACGACCCCGGCGGAAATCGAAGCATTGTTTGAATTGGCCAAGCCGATTGCGCGTGCACGTGTGGCGCCTCCACGCGCCAAACGCACGCCGCCGGTTGATCTGGAACGGCAAATCATGCGATTGCTGGTGGCGCATCCGGCGCTGGCGGCGGCCCTGAACGAATCCGCACTTGCGGCAGTGACGCACTATGCACCGGACGGAGGGGCAATGCTGACGCAATTGATCAATGCCAGCCAGGCGATGGGAAAGCAAGCCAGTTTCGCTGCATTGGCAGAGCATTTGCGCACCGGCGGATCCGATTTCGATTCGCTTATTGCCGAAATTGCGGCCGATGCCGAATCGGATATCGAAGTGGCCCGCTTAGAGCTTGCCGGTGCGGTACGACAGACTAAAATGAAAATATTGAAAGCCGAGCTGGATCAATTGGCGGCTTCCGGGCTCGGGGCGGAAGAAGCGCGCACGCGTTATCGCGAACTTACTCTGCAACAAGAACAATTGCGGCGTGAGGCTGAGGCAGAAATCGCACAACGGTAGTCTTGATGAGCAGGTTGGACTGGAGAAAATTGATCGATATGCTATAATTAAAAGCTTTTGATTCAAGGCCTTAGAGTATTTCGTCCGGTGAATTTCATTTGATTAATTTGACGAAATAAAACAAAAAATATTGCACAGGCGAATGACGCGTTATTGAAAAGTGACGTTGTTTAATGCTGCAACGCTTTTCATGTGCAACGACAACAACCCATTTGGTAGTTGATTACATGGCGAACGCAATGACGAAACCCGTGAAAACCAAGACATCTTCAGCAAAAAATGCGAAACCTGCTCCAGCCAGATCGGCTGCTTCCAGGACAACGGCAAAACCTGTCGTGAAGACGAATGCCGCCAAGCCGAACGGCAAGGCGAAGGTTGCGGCGAACGTAGCGTCCTCCGTGAAGTCAATCAATAAAGCGTCAGCGAAGCCGGGTTCCAAAGCAGAACCCAAGGCAGCCGCCAAGGCTTCTCCGAAGACGACTGCCAAAGCAGCTGTCAAGCCAACGGAAAAATCCTTACCTAAAACTGTAGCAAAGCCTGTCTCTGCGCAATTGAAAGCCCCCGTGACCAACAAGAAAACCGAACCCAAAGCTGTGAGCAAAGCAACGAAAAGTCCGCCAAAACCTGAAAACAAGCCCGACGTCAAAGTGATGCTGGGTTCGGGTGTCAGCCAAACGACCGATGCAGCTACCTTGGCTGCGATCGATACGTCCAGTTATGTATTGCCGTCGGTAAAGGTTCCAGGCCGCCGCGGCCGCAAGCCAAAAGAATTCCAGCCCGAGAACGAAGAGGTTGCAGCGCTCAACGCGGTTGAGCGCGCCGAATTGAAAGCGGTCGACAAAGCAAAGGCGAAAGACCGCAAGGCGAAAGAAAAGGCCTTGCTGAAAGACGCATTCTCGTCCGACACCGAAGCGACCGAGGAAGAACTCGAACGCCGCCGTCAGAAACTCAAGACCTTGATCAAGCTCGGCAAGGAACGCGGTTTCCTGACATATTCCGAAATCAACGACCACTTGCCTGAAAACATCGTCGATCCGGAAGCGATCGAAGGCATCATCGGCACTTTCAACGACATGGGTATCGCGGTCTATGAGCACGCGCCCGATGCCGAAACCCTGCTGTTGTCGGATAACGTTGCAACCGTCGCCAGCGATGACGATGCCGAGGCGGCCGCCGAAGCCGCACTGTCCACTGTGGATTCCGACTTTGGCCGCACCACCGATCCGGTACGGATGTACATGCGTGAAATGGGTTCGGTCGAACTGTTGACGCGCGAAGGCGAAATCGAAATCGCAAAGCGGATCGAAGACGGCCTGAAAGACATGATTCAGGCAATTTCCGCCTGCCCGACGACGATTGCCGAAATTCTTGCTGCAGCCGACAGGATTGCAAAAGACGAAATGAAGATCGATGAAATCGTCGATGGCCTGGTCGATATGAATGCGGCCGAGCCGGTCATTGCAGCAGGGCCTGCCGCCGCCTCTTCGGACGAAGATGAGGAAGACGAGGACGAGGAAGCGGAAGAGGAAGATGAAAGCAATGCTTCCGGCGCCGCCGGTTTTTCGGCAGAACAGCTGGAGCAGCTGAAACGCGAATCGCTCGGGAAATTCGCGACGATTTCAAGCCAGTTCGACAAGATGCGCAAGGCTTTCGAGAGAGAGGGCTACAACTCGAAACCGTATGTCAAGGCGCAGGAGGCGATTTCGAACGAACTGCTGAGCATCCGCTTCACCGCCAAGGTAGTCGAGAAACTGTGCGACACGCTGCGCGGCCAGGTCGATGAAGTCCGCCATATCGAAAAGCAGATTCTGGATGTCGTCGTCAACAAGTGCGGCATGCCGCGCAGTCACTTCATCAAGGTTTTTCCGGGCAATGAAACCAACCTCGACTGGGTCGACGGCGAAGTCGCTTCAGGACAATCCTACAGCACCATTCTCAGTCGTAATGTGCCGACGGTAAAAGAGCTGCAGCAAAAGCTGATCGACCTGCAGGCGCGGGTGGTGTTGCCTTTGCCGGACTTGCGCGGCATTAACAAGAAAATGTCCGCCGGTGAAATGAAGGCGCGCAAGGCGAAGCGCGAAATGACCGAAGCCAACTTGCGTCTCGTGATCTCGATTGCGAAAAAATATACCAACCGCGGCCTGCAATTCCTCGACCTGATCCAGGAAGGCAACATCGGTTTGATGAAAGCGGTGGACAAGTTCGAATACCGTCGCGGCTATAAATTCTCGACCTATGCGACTTGGTGGATTCGCCAGGCGATTACGCGCTCGATCGCGGATCAGGCACGCACCATCCGCATCCCGGTGCACATGATCGAAACGATCAACAAGATGAACCGCATCTCGCGTCAGATTCTGCAGGAGACTGGTGCGGAACCCGATCCGGCAACGCTCGCAATCAAGATGGAAATGCCGGAAGACAAAATTCGCAAGATCATGAAGATCGCGAAAGAACCGATCTCGATGGAAACGCCGATCGGTGACGACGACGATTCGCATCTGGGCGATTTCATCGAAGACAACAATACGCTGGCTCCGGCCGACGCGGCATTGCATGCTTCGATGCGCGGTGTGGTCAAGGATGTGCTGGATTCGTTGACGCCGCGCGAAGCAAAAGTGCTGCGCATGCGTTTCGGCATCGAGATGTCGACCGACCATACATTGGAAGAGGTAGGCAAGCAGTTCGACGTAACACGCGAGCGCATACGCCAGATAGAAGCAAAAGCGCTGCGCAAACTGCGTCATCCGTCCCGCTCCGACAAGCTGAAGAGCTTCCTGGAAGGCAGTTAATCCGTAAAAATTCCTCCTTGTCCGGCCCTCTCCCGAGGGCAGGGCGAGGTTGGGCGGATGCACAATCCGCATAAGAGATTGGGCCTCTAGCTCATGCTTGGTTAGAGCAGCGGACTCATAACCCGATGGAGCAGCTTATAAGTTGAATTAAATCAATGACTTGCATAATGCTTGTCTTGGTAGGCTACATTTAGGCTACAAGAAAAAATAATGATTTTGATCCGCTGGTGCAGTGGATCAAGCTTGTTTGACACTAGTTGTTATAGTAATATTTTGGGTTGTTAGATTTTCAGGGCCTCTAGCTCATGCTTGGTTAGAGCAGCGGACTTAACAGGTCATTTTCTAAGGCTCTTGTAGTTATGGAAATGACTAATATGGGTTGCTTTGAGGTAAGTTAGCTCTGCTTCTTGGTAGAATTGCTCAAATTCGGGGAAACCTCTGATGTGAAATCATCGTGGCAATCCCGAGCGAAGCTCTCGATTAGAGAGAACGTGTAGAGACTGTACGGGCAAGTCGTAAAGACAAGAGACAGTCCAGACCACAAACCTGAAAAGGGTGGCGAAAGCCATAGTTGGTAAGCATAATCCGTTGGTGCCGTGTTCGACTCACGGGAGGCCCACCAATACTTAAAAAGCCGCAGTGGTTTACTGCGGCTTTTTTCATATGTGATAAGTCATACTGTTTGCAATATATAGTGGGTCAACGCTTTCTCGCGCCTATATCGATTTTGATGAATGTCACCTAGGAGTCTTTAATGAAATCATCGATACAAGTTAGGTCAATAAGCTACCTCAAAGACTCTATCGAAGATGTCATTAAGACTGTTCCTGAGGATCGAACGCCATTGATCATTACGCAGAATGGTGAAGAAAAATTTGTGATCCTGGATATGCATACATTTGAAAAAATATAGAAACCTTAGCGTTTCTAAAAGCACTAGCTCTCGGCAATCATGAAATTGAGGCAGGCCATTACATATCGGCCGACAAAATGCTGGATGAATTGAAATAAAAATATCCGACTGATTTATCAATTGGCTCTAGCGTAAATTTCATAATCGAATCGTTCGGGAGCATAAAAATGTCACCTCTATCAATTTTCTAAATGCCCAACGGATAGGGATGCATCTCAAGATGTGTTAGATTCTCTGCAAAATAATTATATAAAAACGTTAAGTATCGTATTGGAATGCAGTCAAAAAGGGGGCGGTATGGAAGGTCTTTGGGGCAAGGTCATCAAAGCTACTGGCTGTGTGGGCGTAGTAGCGTTTCTTTTATATACCGCTATCAATAACCTGTTTAGTGCTGAAATTGTTGCGCTATTTGGTAGTGAGAAAATTTTTCTATTAACGTCAATTGTCATTACAGCGCTATTAATAATACTTTTAGCCGCCATCCTCAAATCAAAAGAAAAATCAGAGACTGCGAGCCAAATTGAAGGGCCAAAAGTAACTTACAAAGGCCGCTCCACTCATAACGGAGATAATAACTTCTAGTTATGAGTCCAGTAATTCAATATAACGATGAGTCTAGCCATACAGGCGACAACAATTTTGCGGCTTTAACAAACCTTGAGACAGCAATTGAGCATGTCAAAACAGCGTGTCGAGATGCAACTATATTGGTTGATATTCTCGAGGATTTAGCCGACTACATAACAGCACACCCGGAACGCGAGATAGTAGGATTAGAAAAGAAGCTAGAGCGGGGAGCGCGACATGATTTGTTCAATCGGGCTCGTTTCCTCAAAAACAAATTCGCTCGGCGCGTGGCAAAAAATCAGATGTCGCTAACTGAGCAGCATGTGTATATCCAAATCCTATCTGCAATTAACACAACTTGGTATCAACTCATACATCCAATGATTGTTTCTGGGGCCGCCAATCATGAAATCGATCAACTGATTTTAGACGAATTGATTAAACCCGTTCATCAAGCGATTGTTAGATTTGATCATACGATAACAACAGAATTAGTTAGTGGGATGCTTTACTTCTTAACGGGAAAGTGTCACCTCATTTGGGATGCCGAATGCTGATGTATCACCCCGCACAGGATGCGAATCACTGTGTTTTTAGGACATTACTTATCCTTGAGCATACAGTCCATGAAGATGTTGGACTTGAGTTATATCGCTTGCTCGATTTTTACATTCTTTTCCCGCACATGCTGAAACATATAAGCCCGCTTCCTACAGCGTTGCGTGCTTACAAACGCTTGCTCACCGAGATACCTGAGCCGTTCGAGACTATGCGAAATACAAAGCGCATATTGTACGAACTTGAATCTTTGCAAACCGTAGCACTTCATAATCTTTTGGCGAAGCAGTTGATCGACATTGACAGTTTTAAGTCTGGGCGCCTCAGGCGAACATCCGAATCCATTCCTTCAGAGTTAAGTGCAGCAATTAAAACATCTGAACAGGCTCAAGAGGAATGGTTTCGCATGGTGGTCAACGAACTTCCAACAATAGACTTCGGTGGAAAGAATGGCCTCAAAAAGAGAGCAGGATTAATGGAGTATAGATATGACATGGTGCCGGAATGAGTCGTTCTAAATTACGAGTTAACCGATTTGTTGTTAGTAAATCAGGTCAATTTCTTTACGACCAAGAGTTTCACTCTGGTGTGAACATTATTCGCGGCGTTAACGGGACAGGTAAGTCGACTATTGTTGATCTACTTTCCTACGTACTCGGTTCCGTAATAACAGAGTGGACTGAAGAGCAACTCGGTTGCGACTGGGTCATGGCAGAAGTTGCCTTAAATGGAGTTACCTTTTGTTTGAAAAGAGATGTTAGTGAGACTGGAAAAGCGAAGATGTCGATCTTCGAGGGGGCGTTCGATGATGCTATGAGTAATGTCAATGGCTGGACGCAGTACTCTATTAGTCGTAGCGAACAGCGACATAGCTTCTCTCAGCAAATTTTCGAACTGTTAGGATTGCCTAGGCACAAAACCGATGATTCCAATAATCTGACTTTGCACCAAATCCTTCGCCTAATGTATGTCGACCAACTTACAGCTACGACTAAGCTTCTTAAAGAAGACAAGGAATATGACAACGCTACGATCAGAAGAGCAATAGGGGATTATTTATTAGGTATCGATGATCTTGAGGCACATAACTTAAGACAGGATTTATTGGCTGCGAATAAGGAATTCGAAAAGCTCAATGGTGAGTTAAATGCCATATATCGATTATTTGGAAATACCGTGTCGCAGATTAATGAGCAAGCACTGAACAACGACATAGGTGAAGTAGCATCTCAACTGGAAATTCTTGCAAATCGAAAAAATGAAGTGCTTCGCCTTCAATCCAAGGAATTGAATGAACTGGTAAGAGAGAAAGCTAATTCACTTCAGAATGAAATCGATTCCCTATCTTCATCAAAACAAAAATTAGAAGCCACGAAAGGCGAAATTTCTATTGAGCTTGTCGATACTGAATTATTTTCTATAACCCTCAATGATAGAAAATCTGCTCTTGAACAATCGCGACTCACATTTTCTTCTTTGGGTGAAATTAGTTTTAAATACTGTCCTGCATGTTTGGAATTAATTTCCGAGCATGTGCATTCAGGCTGCGCACTCTGCAAAACAGAAAAGCATGATGGCAACCGCGATATTGCATACGTCCAAATGTTGAACGAGTTGAATTTTCAAATTAGAGAAAGCGAAGCACTGGTAAAAGACTTTAGAGCTGAACTAGATAGTATTAATAGCCAACTACCAGGCTTCAACCGACGACTTCAAGAAGCTAAGTTTGAATATCAAGAGCTAGAGGTAACAGCAGAATCCAAAGATGCCGTTGTAGCTGATATTGCATCTGAAATGGGTTTCTGTAAAAGTCAATTATTGGCACTGGAGGATCGTAGAGAACATGTTAATAAAGTGGAATCCTTACGCCATGAAAAAGAAAAAACCAACACAGCTATATTGAGGGTTCAAGATAAGCTTGAGCAGGTCAATGCTAGACAAGCTGATAGATACAATGAAGTCTATAGATCAATCGAAGCCAAAGCTGCACAGCTGTTAGCGCAAGATGGCGGATATGAGCCATCTTTTGATGCGGTAGAGGAGGTGTCTTTTGATTTTGCTAAAGACAAAATGTTTGTAAATGGGCGTAGTAAGTTTTCTGCAAGCTCGATGGTCGTCATGAAAAATAGTATTCGCCTAGCGATTTTTCTGCATTCCGTAGACGATAAGTTGGCTCGACTGCCAAACTTTTTTATCATGGACAATATTGAGGATAAAGGAATGGTTGATGAGCGTAGTCATAACTTTCAAGAGGTTATCGTTTCTGAATGCAGAAAACTACAAGACGATTATCAACTGATCTTTACTACATCAATGATCAGCCCTGAATTAGAAGGCTCAGCTTTATGTGTAGGTCCAATGTATGAAAAAGGAACTCACACTCTAGTGTTTAGTGGAAGATAGGAACCTGATTCCGGTCAATCGTGTAATGCGGTGCATCATTGAACCCCATTGCTCAGTTAATAACTGACGATTCAAGGCTAGGAAAACGACGATTTAATTCTCATCCGTTTCTATTGCCACTTTCAATGAGTTTTTGAGAAGCTTCATGAAGCTCCTCTTTCAAAATATCAAACCACTTCCATAAAACCGACTCATAGATCAATCGTTCTGGTGTACGGAACACATGAATTAGGGCTTCTGTAGCACTGATAATGGAGAACGCTGCTAATTGGATAGGTTCAATTAATCCTTCGTTAGAGGGTCCTGTTAGTAACAAATCCTTTTTGGATTTTGATAGACCAAGTTTGAAGCCGATGCTATCCACACCTGAATGAATATATTGATTTGCGAAGTTGTATTGAATTCGGAAGTGTTCAAGATTCACCTCCTTCTCGAGAGTTCTAAATGTAATTGCCTCTCCTTTTTTTAACTGAACAACTCCTTCAGCCCAAGCATTTTGTTTGGAAAAATTAGACGAATATTTTTCAATAACTGACTCATAATTTTGTTTCAATAGATTAGAGATTTCATCATCCATTGGATGGAAATTATGAGTGTCACTATGAAGTCTGTAAGTTTCACATTCCTTGAAATGCAAAACATGTTGGTAGTCGATGAATTTTTCAGAAACACTTTCGTCACAAATGGATAGCAACTTCATTGTTACAGTTGTTTCATAGAGGGTTCGCCAGCGAGCCATCGCCCCTTCAGCAAAACCTCCCTTACATAATTGAATAATTTCAGCCAAGACTTGTAGAGCCCTCGCATGTAGCCTTGTAATCACATTGTATTTTGATGATTTAGTCGCACTAGCTCGAAACTCAAAATTGATTTCAGTTAAGAGTTCCTGTGTAAGCAAATGCAGAGATTGAAGGCGAAGGATAGGTTTACCCCAGATATCAATTAGCCTGGTTTGGAATCCATCATAAATTTTCTGAATCTCACCAACATAGTTAGAATCGTTATCATTGAAGTTAACAAAAAGCCGATGGGAAATCTCTTCACGATTATTAGAGTAGTTTTCATCAAGCCATTGAGGTATCTCTTCAATGAGCAATTTTTTACCAATTGAGGTGAGATGTTCCTGAGTGGCCGCAATTACATTCTGATTGATCATCTATATACCGTTTGAATCGCCCCGGCTTTCCTAGACACTGGCAAGCCTCTCGAAATACTGCTTCTCGTAGTTTACCGGCGAAAGCCGATCATTGTTGCTGTGACGCCGTTTTGGGTTATCCCCAAGAGGACTTCCTGCGGGGCGTAGAACATCTCGATGTAATCGAACACATCCTGCCGTGCCTGCTCTCGCGTTGTATAAGTCTTTCGTCGAATCCGTTCCCGCTTGAGCAATTGGAAAAAGCTTTCAGCGAC
>JAQGLW010000188.1 GCA_028292665.1 Herminiimonas sp. | reverse complement strand
TCGGATCAAGATCGGATCAGCGGTCGTTCCGCCAAAAGGCCAAGCACACCTTATTTGGCCACTTTTTCCCAGCCATAGCGCACTGCATCCCTGGCTTTTTCCCAAGGGCTGCCTGCGTTTTTCGATTCCCAGTCAGCCCGTGCTTGCGGCTCGACATCGTTCCAGCGAGAGCCTTTGTAGCGTTCGTCTGCACCCAGCGTGCTGCCGTACCGATACGCCGGCGCATATTCCTCATATCTGCCGCCCGATTGCGAGTAGGAACTCTGCCAATGGGTGCGGAAATCGGCATCGTCCGGCGCCGTGCCGGGCCGGGCTGAGCCCGTCTGCGCTTGCAGTTGTTCAACCTCGACCTCGGTTCGGCGCACCGTATCGTCGATGGTCTCGGTACGCTCGCGCACTTCCTTGCCGACCACCACTTCTTCCACCACGCGAGCAGTCTTGCCGACGACCGGCTCTTCCGCGGTTTCGCGCAATTCGAGCGACCCTTCCTTGAAAGCCGCCATATCGGCCGCCGTTGCAGGCTGGTCGACCGGACGACGCTCCACCTTGACATGCTCTTCACGCAGCTGCACCGATTCCTGCACCGGTTTCTCGGTTACGCGCTGGAACACCCGCACGCCGCCGCGCTGCACTTCGCGCTTGCCGACTTTCAATTCTTCCTGAACGACCGGAATCGTCGCTTCGCCTTCGAGCGAACCGCCCTGTGTCTGCTGCATCTTCGGTGAAGTATATAAAGTACGCTCCTGTTCGATTTCAGCGTCGCTCAATGCCGGCGCCGATCGGTCGTATTGCGACCAGCCCTGGCTTCTCCATTGCGACGAGCGCTCTTCGATATCGACCGGTTCGTAACGATTCATGATGTCCGTTGCCCGATCGCGCTGTTCTTCGCTATCTGCGTTCACCGTCAGCAGATAACCGCCGCGCCGCACGGCTTCCCGATAAATGTCTGCATGCTCGTTTTTCTGGTCGGCGCCGAACAGCGTCCGGAAAAAATTGCCGATGCTCCAGCCTCCCGACGACTGATCATCAGCCTGGTCGCCACTTTTCAAAGAGGATTGCCTTGCCGCCGATGTTTCTTCGGATGGACTGAGCTGCACTTCGCCGCGGGGAAATCCGCTGCTCAGTATTTCGTTGAGTGCGCTCTGCGCCTGGGAATAATTATCGTAGACGCCTATTACGGTATTCGTCATGATGAAGCTCCTGTTGAAAATGATTGGTTAGCCGGCAGGCTTGCCGGAGTCCGGTTCGACCGAAGCGGAAGATGCCGGAATACTGCCGCGATGCGCCGCATCGATGTGCTCGTCGAAATGCTCTACCGATACCTGCTCGGATTTCAGCAGCACCGTTTGCGGCACATGTATTTCATGCCGGTGCCGCGTGATGCGCACCTCCTCTTTCAGGCGCATCTTTTTTTCAACGACCAGCACTTCTTCCAGAATCGGCACTATCAGCGTATCGCCGTCATAGCGTGTCGCAGGCAACTGTGCGGCAGTCACCATCTGCCCTACAAGAACGTGCTCGACCACCAGTTCGTCATGCAGCAACGGCTGATCGACGATCTGCTCACGTGCGGATACCGTTTTATGGACGCGCACGCCTTTGCCGGTATCGACAATACGCTTGCCGATTTGCAGTTCTTCATGCCAGACAGGGATGACGGTCTCTTGTTGATTACCCGTATTATTCGACAGTGCATCAAACCCGAAGGGCAGACCGTATGCACCGTCCTGCCGTGGCGTCAACAAACTGATCGGCAACACGACTTCCGGCCCCTGCTCGATCCGGATCACGGCAGTCGGTTCCGCATCGGCTTGCAGAACCGAAACGATTCGGGCTTGACGCCCGCTCGCGTCAATGATGCGAACACCAGGCAATAAAGCACTGGCGTTCGCATCATGTCCGCTTGACGGTATCGAGGTCACAGGCAATTCCTCTTCACACTAAAGGTTTGAAATTTACGGCTGCATGCAATTAGCAGGCCCGGCTATGCGGGCAGTGCACGGGTCCAATCAGGCAAAAAAGATTGCTTGCCTGCCTTGGCCGGGCAGTAAAAATTACAAGCTCGGCGCACGCTTGCAAGACAACTCGAATTCGGATGCCGAACTAAATCCGAAGTTCCATGCTCTTATCTCAATACATTGCTAACGATGGAGAGAAGAGCTTATGGCAACGATCATTGCAGGCAGATTCGAGCAACAAGACCAAGTGCAGGCAACCTTGGCGGAAATGATCCGTGCGGGATTTTCGGAAGATCAGATGAGTTCTTTCTACGTCAATCCTCCGGGTCAACATGACCGTTATGCGATTGGAGGAGACCACGACAAATCGCCTGGCGCGGAAAAGAGCGCCGAAGGTACGTCAGCCGGCATCGCAGCCGGCGGCGCGGTCGGTGCCGCGATCGGCGCCACTACTATCCCTGTCACCGGACCGCTCGGACCTGCCACCGGCGCGCTGGTCGGCGCGCATATCGGTCAGCTGGTCGGCGCGCTTGGCAAGCTGGAAGATGACGGCGGCAACGCCGATGAAAACGACGTGCCTGTGCGTCAAGCGGGATTGCTGGTAGCGGTCAGCGTACCGGAGCCGGCCGGCGAAAGCCGTGCAATCGATGTGCTGCGCTCGCTGGGCGCGGCTGATATCGAACGTACGGAAGGTACGATTGTCGACGGCGACTGGAAAGATTTCGATCCTGTCGCACCACCGTCTTTAGTGGAAGACCGGCAAGCGCGGCGATAGCTTGCGGCAGCAGGCAGACGAGACGCTGGAAGAGGACGTACGGCGGGACGTACGGCGCAGCGGTTCGCCGTTTTCAGACGGAAGCAACGCGCACGCAATTGCGGCCCGCATTTTTCGCTTCATACAGCGCACCGTCGGCGCGATCAAGTACCTGAAGCATGGTTTCGCCCGGCTGCCAGCCTGCAATGCCTGCGGAAATCGTCAACTGCAGGCCTGAGGCGGCGCTTTCCCAATTGTGCTGTGCAACCTGGTTGCGTATCCGCTCAAGCGCGACGGTTGCCGTGCTGAGCTTGGGGCCGACCAGCAGCAATGTGAACTCTTCACCGCCATAACGTGCGACGCTGTCTGTCGCACGCCGCATGGTTTCCAGCAATTGCGCCAACTCATGCAATACCGCATCGCCGACCAGATGGCCGAAGCGATCATTGACTTGCTTGAAGTGATCGATATCGATCAGCGCAACGCAAAAATTCGACCGGCTGCGCACTGCGCGCCTGCTTTCATCCTGCAACAGCCGCATGAACTCGCGCCGATTCCACAGGCCGGTCAGTTCATCGCGACTGGCAAGATCCGCAAGCCTGGCGGTCATCGCGCCCAGTTGATCGTTTTTGTTTTGCAGGCCGGCACGCAAGCGCGCCACTTCTGCATTGATCGCAAGAAAACGGCCAAGGGCGATCACCATCACAATCCAGAACAGCAGACGTTCAACAGGCGTTGCAAGCGCAATATTCGCATGCTCGCCGATCGTCAACATCGCGGCGCCGAGTGCGCAAGACAGGAATATCCAGGCAGCCAGAAACATCCGCTGCTGAAAATGCAGGCTGCCGTACGACAAGGGCACGAACAGATTGACAATGAACATGTAAGCGATCTGCGGTGCAAGCAACAACCCCAGCAAATTGATTCCGCAAGCGGCCAGCAGTTGTATCGCCGTCATCGACGGATCGCGTAAACGCTGTGTGAAACCGGAAGCAATGCCGCTCAGAAAAATTGCATTGAACACCAGACCGATTGCCAGGATCTTCAGCGGTATGCCATAAGAAACCGTTCCCGCCGCGGCAAAGCCGAACAGGATCAATACATTGACGGCATAATCCGCGGACGCAAAAAGCGTTGTGCGTAATCGGATCCGCGTCTTTGCATTCAACGATGCAAACCACGGCCTTTTCAGATTGGGCATGCTATCCATTTTCAATGGGCATCGGTCATGTCGTAACGCATTGCCGCATCCGGTATCCAAGCCGCCATCAACGTATCAGTACCATTGCCGCAATAACATTTCAGTTCATTACTGCTTACAATGCATGTGCTGCATTCAATATTTGCAAAATGGCACATGCTTATCGTAGGCTCGATCGGGTGGATTTGTCTATTGGTTATTACATATTGACAAGTGCCTTCTCCTTCATAAAAGCTTTCCGACCGCAAAATGCCGGCCATTGTCCCGGCATGGTGCGCTTTACGTAACGACTTCAGGAAAATCATGCAAACGGCAACTCCCCGCAAACCGCTCGACACATTCGCGATGACATTGATGGTAATACTGTGCGTGCTCTGGGGCCTGCAGCAGGTCGCCGTCAAGGCCGCCGCACCGGGCATGAGCCCGATCATGCAAACCGGGCTGCGCTCCGCCATCGCGGCGCTGCTGGTATGCGGCTTGATATGGCGGCGCGGCGGCAGCTTGTCGCTGCGGGACGGCACGTTCTGGCCGGGCATCGGTGCCGGGGTGTTGTTCGCAGTCGAGTTTCTGTGCGTCTCGCTCGGACTTGAATACACCACGGCGTCTCATATGTCGGTGTTCCTGTACACTGCGCCGATTTTCACGGTGCTGGGTTTGCACTGGTTTGTTCCCGGAGAGCGGATCGGATCGATCCAGTGGATAGGCGTGCTTGCTGCGTTTGCCGGCATTGCCGTCGCGTTTTCGGGCAGCTTCGGCATGCGAACCGGTCCCTGGATGAACGTGCTGCTGGGCGATGCGCTGGGTGTTCTGGGCGGCATATTCTGGGCCGCCACCACCGTATTGATCAGGCGTTCGGCGTTATCGGAAGCGCCTCCCACCACCACACTGCTATATCAGCTTGGAGGCGCCGGCCTGATCCTGTCGGCTATTGGTGTCGGCTCGGGTCAGGCAACCGGAATTTCAATGACAGGCATCGTCTGGGCCAGCCTGTTTTTTCAAGCGGTGATCATCGCCTTCATCAGCTTTCTGGCATGGTTCTGGATGTTGCGCCGCTATCTCGCATCGCGCATCTCGGTATTCTCGTTCTTGACCCCGTTGTTCGGCGTCGGCTTCGGCGTGCTGTTGCTGAACGATCCGGTAGGCCTGCGTTTTGCGGTCGGTGCGGTGCTGGTACTGGCGGGAATCGTGATCGTGAATCTGCGCTGAAGCTGGCATCCGTAAAAACAATAGGTACGCTGGGTGGAAGATGTCATTTCCATTCTGCGGCCGGTTGCCGCCGCATCAAATATCCACCGGATCCACTTCCAGCGTCCAGCGCACGCGCGTCTTGATTTCGCGCAACGCGGCGATCCATACTCTCAAAAATGCCTGCAGCGCCGGGCGGGATGCGCATTCGACCAGCAATTGCGCCCGGTCGACATTGGCGACGCGCGTCATCGTCATCGGAATCGGGTCGTTGAGCGTGATGCCCGGAT
>JAQGLW010000176.1 GCA_028292665.1 Herminiimonas sp. | reverse complement strand
GAGCGCGCGCGCCACCAGGTGCCCGCCCGAGATCACGTTCGCATCCCGGCTCTTGCGCTTGAGCGTGTCGTCGGCCGTCGTCGTCGCCGCTGCCGCCGCCGCCGTGTTGTCGAGTACTGTGGACATTGTTCCTCCTGTTATTCGGTAGTAGGTAATAGAGTAAGGACTTGGCAGACCTGCGCTGGTGCGCACTGCCCTGTAAGCTACGAACATCATATAGAGCCGGACATGCTTTCATCATTGATCACGGTCAATTTTCGACACATCATGTCCGCTATGCCGCATCGACCGTTTCATTCCGTATCCATGCATCCATGCCGTCGATTGAAAATCATCCGGAAAGAAATATTATTCGTGTGCAGCTCGGGCGGAACATCGGCTTGAAAAACTTTAGCCATCGGCAACTCGTCGAGTTTGAATCGCATCTCGTGGCAGTCGATTGAGTGCCGTGCGCCAATGCGGCAACGGCCATGACGACAACCGGAATCAATACCGGCAACGAATGCGGCAGCAAGTTGACCTCAAGCATGAAGATGATCTCGTCAGTCATGATTCCTGTTCAGATATCGAACCCGACATTCAACATTCACCGATCGAAAACACGCAATGGCGGCATTGATTTATGCATAATTTCAGTCACGAGTGATATTCATGAATTCCATAATCGATATGGGATATCTTGATTAGACATCCACAGATTTTTCTCTATACTGCACTGCATCAAAGGATTTAAATTACCAGGAGTGCATACCATGTCCATATCAACCTCGATCATCCCAAACCGCATCGATGACGGCCAAAACATTGCGCAGAAAACAGGGAGCGCCCTCTCCTCGTTTATCGCCATGCTGTTCGCGGTCAAACTGCGTGATTCGCTTGACGCGGCGACCTCGGGCGACAAGTCGGACGCAGCATGGAGCTGGGGCCTGTAAGCTGCACGGCCGAAAATCCGGAAAGATTGCGCTGCATATCCGATTCCAATGGACGCGTGGCGCAATCGCTTTCCCGGATTCCCGGACGATTGCCGGTTAACAACCGCCTGATGCTCACCGCCGAACCGCTTCCGGAACGGCATACCATTTATTTATAAGTCATAAGTCCAACGGACTGCCAAACACCACGTCAGGCGATCTTTCGCAGCCGTACGTGACCGTTCTCTTCTTCCATCGCCTTGCCGAGCAGTTTTACCAGCGCGTAAACCGTATCGATATGCGGCGTCGGCGTTTTGGTGAGCCGCCCCAGTTCGACCACCGAACCTACCAGTGCGTCGATCTCGGCTGCGCGTCCCGCTTCGATATCCTGCAGCATCGATGTCTTGTGCCTGCCGACTTTTTCGGCGCCGGCGATGCGCTTTTCCAGAGTCACGCGAAATTTGATGCCGAGCTTGTCGGCAACCGTCTGCGCCTCGCCCATCATGTCGGCGGCCAGTCCGCGCGTCAGCGGATATTGGCAAATATCGAGCAATGTCGAGTGGGATAACGCGCTGATCGGATTGAAAGTCAGGTTGCCCCACAGCTTGAGCCAGATCTCGGCACGGATATCCTCCAGAACCGGCGCCTTGAATCCGGCATTGCTCAGGCATTCCGACACTCGCGTGACACGCGCGCTGGTCGAACCATCCAGCTCGCCTACCGGGAAACGATCGCCTTCGACATGTTTCACCACACCGGGCGCAATCAGTTCGGAAGCCGGATAAACCACGCATCCGATCACGCGCTGCGCCGGAATTTTTTCGCTGATGAGGCCGCTCGGATCGACGCTATGGACGCTGCTTCCCGCCAGTTCGCCGCCGTGCTTGTGGAAATACCAGAACGGTATGCCATTCTGCATCGTGACCACCATGGTGTCGGGACCGAACAGTTTGGGCACATCGTTGGCGACCGCCTCCAGCTGATGCGCTTTCATCGCCAGGATAACCATATCCTGCGGACCCGCTTCATCGTAATCGCTGGTCGCCCGCACATTTTTTGCGACGTGCTCGCTGCCATCGTCCATGATGAGCTTCATGCCGTTGTTGCGTATGGCCGTCAGATTCGCACCACGTACGATGAATGTGACGTCTTCGCCGGCCAGGGCCAGCTTCACTCCGACGTAACCGCCGATCGCGCCGGCTCCTATGATCGCTATTTTCATTTCATCATCCTTTCGGAAAAGCTATTGGAAACGGTTGCTTAGCTTTCCGATGCCGGCAATCTCGACCTCGACGATGCTGTCCGGTTTCATCGAACCGACACCGACCGAAGTGCCGCACAGGATGATGTCGCCGGGATGCAAAGTCATGTCCTGGGAAATCAGGCTCACGAGTTGCGCGACCGAGAAAAGCATGTCGCTGATGGGGTAATCCTGTCGCAGCTCGCCGTTAAGCGTCGTCTTTACGACCAATGTACTAGGGTCCAGACCAGTGGCGACCGCCGGACCGAATGGACAAAATGTATCGAACCCCTTGGCGCGCACCCATTGCGCAAAGGACGGGTCGCGATTCAGGATATCGGCAACCGTGACATCGTTGGCGCAGGTATAGCCGAATACATGGTTCATCGCTTCCGCTTCGGATACGCCTTTGCATGTCCTGCCGATAACGATGCCGAGCTCGCCTTCGAACACGACCTTGCCGTCGCACGACGGCTTGCGGATCGTTTCGCCGGGATTGAGATACGAGTTCGGCGCCTTGATCAGATACAAGGGTTCAGCCGGTATCGCCAGATTCAGCTTCTGTCCGAGCGCGCGGAAATTGTTCCACATCGCGATTACCTTGCTTGGCTGGACCGGCGCAAGCAGCTTGACCTGATCCAGTTGCAGCACCGTCTCCGACGGCGTCGGGCTTGCGAACATATCGCCGCTGAACACGCGAATCTTGTCGCCTTCGAGCGTGCCGAAATGGATGGCATCTGCATCAATGAAACGGACCCAGCGCTGTATCATTTGATTCCCTCTTTCCTGAAAAACCACGGTCATGCACACGGCAAGCTGTTGCGCCGGACAACCGGGCAACCATTCGATTCGATTACATTCCCAGGCCCTCTGCTACCGGAGAGTCCGGGGAACGCTTGCTTACAGCACCGACTCCAGCAACTTGCCCATTTCGGCGGGATTGCGTGTAATCCTGATGCCGCATTCTTCCATCACGTCCAGCTTCTCCTGCGCCGTTCCCTTGCCGCCGGAGATGATGGCGCCGGCATGGCCCATGCGTTTGCCGGGAGGCGCGGTGACACCCGCGATGAAGCCGACCACCGGTTTTTTCATGTTGTCCTTGATCCAGCGCGCGCAGGTTTCCTCGGCATCGCCGCCGATTTCGCCGACCATGATGACCGCATCCGTGTCGGGATCATCATTGAACAACCGCAGCACGTCGATGTGCTTCAAGCCGCTGACCGGGTCGCCGCCGATGCCGACCACGCTCGATTGACCGAGACCGAATTCAGCCAGCTGGCCCGCCGCTTCATAGGTCAGCGTGCCGGAGCGCGAGACGACGCCGATGCGGCCCTTCTTGTGGATATGGCCCGGCATGATGCCGATCTTGATTTCATCGGGCGTGATCAGGCCCGGGCAGTTCGGCCCGAGAAGAAGCGTCTTCTTGCCCTCCATTCGATTGCGGGTCCGGATCATGTCGCGCACCGGAATGCCTTCAGTGATGCAGATGACCAGATCGAGACCCGCATCGACCGCTTCGTCGATCGCCGCAGCGGCAAAGGGAGGCGGCACGTAGATCACGGACACGGTCGCACCGGTCTGTTGCTTGGCATCCTTCACGGTCGCGTAAATCGGAATGCCTTCGAAATCTTCGCCAGCCTTCCTGGGATTGACGCCGGCGACAAAACAATTCCGGCCGTTGGCATAGTCGCGGCACATGCGCGTATGGAACTGCCCGGTCTTGCCGGTAATGCCCTGCGTGATGACTTTGGTGTTCTTGTCGATAAGAATTGACATCTCTATTTCCCCTGTGCCGCGTTGACGACTTTTTCAGCCGCTTCAGCCATGTTGTTTGCAGCGATGATCGGGAGACCCGATTCCGCCAGGATCTTTTTGCCGAGGTCTTCGTTGGTGCCTTTCATGCGGACCACCAGCGGCACCTTCAAATCCACTTGGCGCGCAGCTGCGATTACGCCGGCCGCGATCACATCGCACTTCATGATGCCGCCGAAAATATTGACCAGGATCGCTTTCAGATCGGGATTGCGCAGCATCAGCTTGAACGCTTCCGTGACCTTCTCGGTCGTCGCGCCGCCGCCGACGTCGAGGAAGTTGGCGGGCGAGCCGCCGTAAAGCTTGATGACATCCATGGTCGCCATCGCCAGGCCGGCGCCGTTCACCAGGCAGCCGATATTGCCGTCCAGCGAGATATAGGCGAGGTCGTACTTCGATGCCTCGATTTCCGCCGGATCTTCTTCGTCCAGGTCGCGTAGCGCGACGATGTCCGGGTGGCGGAACAGCGCATTGGAATCGAAATTGAATTTGGCGTCGAGTGCGACCACGCGATTGTCGCCGGTGAGAATCAATGGATTGATTTCGGCAAGCGACGCATCGCATTCATCGAACGCCTTGTACAGGCCCTGCATGAAAGCGCGCGCCTGCGGAACCGATGCGTCCGGGATGCCGATCTTGCGGGCGATATCATCGGCTTCACTGTCTTTCAGACCGGTGGCCGGATCGATGAAAACCTTGTGGATTTTTTCCGGCATGCGGGCGGCGACTTCCTCGATGTCCATGCCGCCTTCGCTGGACGCCATCAACGCAACGCGCTGCGAGCCGCGATCCACCACCATGCCGACATATAATTCCTTCCTGATGTCGGCGCCTTCTTCAATCAGGAGCCGCCTCACCAGCCGCCCGTCCGGACCGGTCTGATGCGTCACCAGCGTCATGCCGAGAATCTTCGAAGCATGTTCGCGCACTTCCTCGATCGATTTTGCCACCTTCACGCCGCCGCCCTTGCCGCGTCCGCCCGCATGAATCTGCGCCTTGACAACCCACACCTTGCCGCCCAGTTTTTCTGCCGCCTGCACCGCGTCATCCGCAGAAAAGCACGGGAAGCCTTGCGGTGTCGACACGCCGTATTTGCGCAGGATTTCCTTCCCTTGATACTCGTGAATATTCATTATTTTCCTTGTGATAGCCAATGCATAGCCGCTTGCGGCATGCGATAAAAACATTTCTGCGGAGGTGCGGCACGAGTCTGTAAAAGAGCCTTCTTTCCTCGCATTGATCCGCGTCACCTTCAAAATCGCGCAAAAAAAGCGCTCTCCGACAGCACCGCCTTCACGAATTCCGTTTGCCGATGCGGCTTGAAAAGACGCTCGCCTGTTTCGCCGATCGCCGGTTTTCCATCGACGAGAAAAAAACCTTACCTCACCGTTTCGGTTTTCCGAGACCCTTTCTCTTTCCGAAGCACTTTGAAATCATTTGCAAACAGTTCCTCGGAACCTTCGATGCAGCGCCTGCGCATAGGCGCCAGAATCAGTTTTGCCGAGACGCCGGCCGCTATCGAAATGACAGCCGCCACGATGAAGACCCGGTCCCAGTTGCCTCCGACAGAGAGTACCGAAGCCAGCGGCACCAGCAGAGCAGCCGTGCCTTTCGCCGTGTACAACGTTCCGGCATTGCCTGCTGCGTATTTGGTGCCGAAAGTGTCCGCGCAGATCGCCGGGAAAATCGAATAAATCTCGCCCCAGAACAGGAAAATCAATGCGGCAAACGTTATGAAAGCAACCGGATCATGACCGTATTTCATAAGACCGAGCATAGCCAGTCCCTCACCGATAAAAACGAGCATCATGGTGTTCTCGCGACCTAACCTGTCCGATATGAAACCACATAGCGGACGCGTAAAACCGTTGGCCAGACTGTCGATCGACAATGTCATCGTCAACAGCGGCAGCGTGATTCCCAGCAGGGATATCGGCAACTTGGCAAGGCCGTAATCTTTAGCGATCGGACCGATCTGCGCGGTGGCCATGAGGCCGCCTGCGGCAACGGCCACGAACAGGATATAAATTACCCAGAAAACCGGAGTCCTGAGCATTTGTCCTGTGGTGTAATCCATTTTCGTCATCACGATTCTTGGCGCGATTTTCACGCCTTCGGGAGGTCTCGGCCTCACCATGAACATCGCCAGAATGAAGATGACGATGCCTTGGAAAATGCCGAAATACAGAAAGGCGTGCTCATATCCCGACGTGCGGATCATGTTGGCAATCGGAATGATCGTGACGGCGGCGCCGGCGCCGAATCCTGCCGCCGTCAGCCCTGCCGCCAGACCGCGCTTGTCCGGAAACCATTTGAGCGCATTTCCGACACAGGTTCCATACACGCAACCGGCGCCGATGCCTGTGATGACAGCCGCCAGATAAATTACCGAAAGAGTGGTGGCATAGGAATCGAGAACCCATCCAAGCCCTGCAAAGATCGCACCGAGCGCGATAACGGGACGCGGGCCCAATTTATCGACCAGCCAGCCTTCGACCGGCACGAGCCAGGTTTCAACCAGGATGAAGATGGAAAAGGACAATTGAATGGCAGCCGTGCCCCAATGATATTTGGCATCCATCGGGGTGACAAACAAGGTCCACGCGTATTGCAGGTTGGCGACCATAGCCATGCATATGATGCCGAAAACCAGTTGCAGCCAACGGTTGCTTACCAGCGTCTTGACAGCGGAATCGCCGGCAGTTGCAAACTGACTATCCTTCATGAATACGGTCTCCTTGTTTATTTATAATTGCGGTGTCTGACGACATCGATGGTGATTGCCCGGCGCATGCCATCGGCGAAACTACAGGACAAGCAGTCGGCTAAAAGTAAAACTCCGGGCGCCGGAAAATATTTTGACTTCCTGTTTGACTTGTCGATTCATAATCAGGATTACGCCGTAGCGGCTCATCCATATCAGACACGCGCAAAGAAAAAACAGAGACGGGACGCGAAGATTGTGGGAGAACCATTGGGCGTTATCCTTGACCACGGTTAAGATTCACCATTTCATTATTTGATGCCCGGCTTGATGTGAATCGCGGTTCTCATCGACGGATGCACTTGAGAGAATATTGGAGAATATTGAATTGCCGCATTCAATTTGCATGCGGCAATTCAGACGCCCACTTCGATGCACTGGATGGCCGCCCAGTCCACCTTGGGCGCGGTTCCGGTTCCGCACGCGGCCATCGCATCGCGGCAGCGCGCCTTGGTTGCCTCGATCGCATCGGCCAGAAAATCGGCATCGTAGGCTTTCAGCAGATGCGGCTGACGCGTTTCCAGATACGCCCGCACCGGTTCCTTGCTGCCGGCGCCGAGCTGAAGATCGCGGTAGGTATCGGCATCCCAGTGCCATCTCAGGCCCAGTTCGTAAAATGCAGCGTTATAGGCATTGAGATCGATGTCTTCGGCGGCGTCCGCGGGACGCCTGTCGCTTGCGGCATTGAGCATGGC
>JAQGLW010000145.1 GCA_028292665.1 Herminiimonas sp. | reverse complement strand
CTGCAGAAGGAGCCGACCTGCTGACCGGGGAAGCGGCCGCCATCGACTTTGTGCGCGATGCATTCGGCCATCTCAAGGCAATTGCCATCGATGGCGGTGGCCGGGCGCTGTTGGACAAGGCGAATATCGAACGGGACAAGGGCGTGCTTGATATCGACAATATCAAGGGCTTCATTGCTGCGGCCAAGACGCGGCAATGGGATCGGGAGTCATCCGTTCGGATATTGGCATAGGCAAGCGCCGGCTTCAGGCAGATTCTTGAAAGTTTTTCCCTGACATTTGTTCGTGATGTCTGGCGAAGAGCGAGCTTGGGTGGGCACGTCGCCTCGCGTCTTTGATATTTGCGAGCGAATATCTGGTCTCGTCCGGCTCGCTGTACTTGCACAGGCTCCTGAAGCAAAAAGGCCAACTCCAAAGAGTTCCAAAGAGTTGGCCTAAGCGCCTGGTTTTCAACAGTGTTCTGTGGCTTCCCAATCCAGGTAATCTGATAATTGGAAAGTCATTATTTCAGTCCAAGGCTTCAGTACCGACGTAGCGTCCAGTACACCCGTGATACCTGGAGTTATTCAGGTGATGCCGCCGTTACCACGACTTCAATCAGCTTTTTGGGCGAAGCGAGCTTCGCTTGCACCGTCGCTCTCGGCGGTGCATTGTGAGGAGGCACCCAGGCGTCCCACACTTCATTCATCTCCTGGAACAACGACATATCGGCAAGATAGATCTGGCAGTGCAGAATCCGGCTTTTGTCGCTTCCTTTCTCGGCGAGCAGCCGGTCCACGCATCCCAGCACTTCTGCGGTCTGCCCGCGTATCCCTTGTTCCACATCCGTCGCGACTTGGCCGGCGAGATATATCACACCCCGGTATTCCGCTATTTCCGAAAGTCGCTTTCCTACATGACTGCGCTGTATGTCGCTCATTGTTCTCTTCCTGTTTTACCGTTCAAGTCCTGCTTTTTTCGCCTGATAGCGAATCGTTGAAACAACACCAATCCGTCGAAATGGTTCGGGGGGCAGCCAGGTGGGGCGCTCCAGACTGAGCACGTCGCTCAGTAGTGGCGACTGGCTTCCCACAGCCATTTCGCCCAGCAGTTTGCCGTACACACTGCCTTTGAGGACACCGGCGCCATTGCATCCGAGCGAGGCATACAGTCCGGGGCGAACAAGTCCGAAAAAAGTCGCGCCATTTCTGGTTAGCGCGGTGGTGCCACCCCAAAGATACTCAAACCCGTGCGAAGCCATGTTGGGATAGCGCCTCTTGTAGCAATCGGTCAGCAGCGCTTTCGTTTGCTCCAGGGCCTGCTCCCGCTCATAGGAATACGCGCTACGCACCATGAAGCGTCCGTCCTGAGTACGGCGCAGTGTAGTGCCCAGGCGATTCGCCGGGATGAGGCCCCATTCTTCGTTTTGTCCCAGCTTCTGCAACTCTTCTTCCGGCAATTGCGGAGTCATTCCGGCATAGGTATAGATGGCAATGATGCGATCACGCAAAATCCCCAGCGCTTTGGCAAACGCGTTGTTCGCCAATATAACGCGTTCGGCTTGAAACGTTCCGCGCACCGTTTGCACGCGGAAGAGGCCGCTTCCGTCGAGCGCCACGACTGGTTCGTTCTCGAGCAGGTAGACATTCGCAGGCAGCGAATCCGCAAGACCACGGATCAGCGCGGCCGGCTGGACAAAAACATTGTGCGGCGAGTGATAGCCATACCGGTAATACCGCGTGCCGAACTTTGCGGCCAGCGCATCGGGATCAATCTCGGTATAAGGGATGCCCCATTCACGGTACTGTTCCAATGCTGCTTTGAGGTTTTTTACACCATCGGATGTGGCAGCCGCATGGTATTTCCCCTGTGGATTCCAGCCGCAATCGATATCGTTCGAGTCCACCAACTGCTTAAGCCATTCGAGTCCCGCGTCGTATAAACGGATCTGCTTGTGCGCAACTTCCAGCGGGCTGGCATGCCCGCCCATATTGGTATTGTGCGGAAGATTGATCAGAAAACCGGAATTGCGGCCGGCCGAACTTTCCGCGACCGGGGCCGCGTCGATGACCAGAACCGATTTGTCGGGTTCCAATTCGGCAATGCGCCTTGCAGCAGCCAGGCCTGTGTAGCCTGCGCCGACTACGATCGTGCCGAAAGCCGTATCGCGTGGCAGTACGGTCCGGGGTTGCCGGGCCGGCAGCATGGCATTCCAACCGGAGCCGCTGTAATAAATGGGATAGGTGCCGGTTGCCGGCGGGCCTGAGGTTTTCATATTGCTTCGAATTTTTGGTTAAGTGGACATCAATGGGAGGAGCGGCTTTCCAGGCTGCGCATTACTTCGCTTTGGACCGTGCTCCAGATCTGGGTCTTCAGTTCATTGAAGCGCGGGGAAAGCTGGACGTCCGCATTGCGCGGATGAGGCAAATCGTTCACGATGTCGCATGCAACGCGGCCCGGGCGCGCACTCATGATGACCATTCTGGTCGAAAGCAACAAGGCTTCATCGATCGAATGCGTGATGAACACCACCGTCTTGCCGCTCTTTTCGTAAATCTGCATCAGCTCTTCCTGCAATACCTGACGCGTCATCGCATCCAGTGCTGCAAACGGCTCATCGAGCAGAATCACATCAGGGTCGTTGGCCAGTACGCGCGCGATCGACACACGCTGGCGCATGCCGCCCGACAGGGCTTTCGGATACGAACCGGCGAAATCCTTGAGGCCGACCATTTCTATATAGCGTTGCGCAATTTCGCGCCGCTCGGAGGCCTTGATTCCTTTCATTTTCAATCCGAATGCCACATTGTCGGCAACGGTCAGCCATGGGAAAAGAGCGTACTGTTGAAACACCATTCCGCAGTGCGGGTCGACGTCTTTCACTTCACGGCCGTTGACGACGATGCGGCCGGCCGACGGCTGCTCAAATCCGGTGATCAGATTCAGCAAAGTGGATTTACCGCAGCCCGACGCGCCCAGGATTACCAGAAACTCGCCTTTCGCGACCGTTAAATCGACACAATCGAGGGCCTTGAAATCTTCGAACGACTTGGACACGCGTTCAATCAAGATCATCGCTTCATTCATCGTTGCCATGCGAGTACCTTGTTTTCAATTTTGCGTAATACGATGTCGGTAATCAGGACGGTGACGCTGATCATCACCATGCCCAGCACGACCGTGTCTGTCTGAAAAAATTCTTTCCCGTTCATGATCAAAAAGCCCAGTCCCTCCTTGGCAGCGACCAGCTCGGCAGAAATCACGCAGGTCCATGACAGGCCGAGAATGATCTTGAACCCGCTGATGATTTGCGACAGGCTGCCGGGCAGAATGACTTCGCGCATCACCTGCCAGCGATTAGCCCCGAGGTTGCGCGCCGCGCGAATCAGCAATGGGTCGATATTGCGGGTGGCTTCGATCACATATAGCAACGCCGGCGCAAAGGTTCCCATAAAGACGATGCTGTACTTTTGCGTTTCGCTGATTCCGAACCAAAGCAGAGACAATGGAATCCAGCTCATCGACGGCAGCGGCCGCAAAAACGACAAAATCGGGTCGAACACGGCGCGTGAGATGCGCGAGGTGCCAAGCACAATGCCAAGAGGTATGGCGATCAGTGTCGCGACCAGAAAACCAATCATGACGCGTCGCGTCGATGCCAGTACGTGCCAAAGCAGCGCCCCCTCCGAGAACATCTTTACGCCTCGTTCCAGAACCGCAGTCGGCGATGGAAGAAAAATCTGGTCGACGAGCCCGGCGCGGCAGGCCGTTTCCCAAATCAATAAAAACACTATTACAGATACGCAGCTGATTGCCAGAAGTCCTGGATGCCGGTTTTGTTGCTTGCTCAATGTTGTCCCCTTTATTGCATCTGTTGCCGGGCGATTGAAATGCCGCCCGGCGCACGGTCTCACAGATACGTTGCATCGACCCATTCGCGGACCACCGGCGCTTTATCGATTTGTTTGTGCGTCACCAGCATTTCTGCGAGCTTTTGCAAACCGTCGATGAATTTTCCCGGGGTTTTGAGCAACGTCTTTTGCTGTCCCGCGTCGTACCACGACGCGTCTTTGACGGTAGCGATCTGATCCGCCAACGGCAGGTTCGTCAGTTCTGTCAGATATTTGGCCGCCTGTTCCGGCTTGTCGCGCAACATCACGCAGGCTTCGAAATAAACTTGCAGGAACTTGCGTGTGGCATCCGCATTACCGCTGCCGAACTCACGGCGAATGACAAGTACATCGGGTCCCGGCGTCACGCCGTACTGTTTATACAGACTGAACCCGGTATCGTCGGCCAGTACCTTCATATCCGGCATGCTGCGGATCTTGTTGAACTGCGGCGTCCACACGGCGGCAGCATCGATTTGACCGGATTGGAAAGCGGCCGGCAGTTCGGGAGCCGGAACGTTCAGCAGGCTGACGTCCTTGTCCGGCGACAGGCCGGCCGACGCAAGCAAATCCAGCACCAGCAGATGGCTGCTGGATGCGAACGTGACGCCGATCTTCTTCCCTTTGAGCGCCTGGACCGAACTGATGCCGGAACGGACAAGCAGACCTTCCACGCGGCCGAAATCCTCGGGTACGCCAATAATGGAAAAGTGCCTGGAACCACGCGCCATCAGCGCCAGTGCGGAAACGATCCCGGTGCAAGCGATATCGACGCCGCCGGAAAGCAGACCGCTCATGCGTGCCGACGAAGTGCCGAACGATTGCCATTTGACGTCGAGTCCTTTCGCGGCGAACAGTCCGGCCTTGATGCCAATGTAGGCCGGATAGTGGCCCAGCCAGGCGGACCCGCCATAGTTGATCACTTGCGGAGCGGCGGCGGCTTGTACCAGGCCTGGAAGAGCTGCCGTGCCGGCTAGCGAAGCAGCGCCTTTGAGAAAATTGCGACGGGTAGTAAACATCTAATCTCCTTGTTGTTTGTATTAGTTCAGGTAAACCTTGGTGCCAAGCCATGGAACATAGGCCTTCATTTCAGGGAAGACATCGGACTCCAATACCCTGCGGCTTGTTTGATAGAAGTGCCCGGCCATCTCTTCGTATTCGTCCTCCCGCGAAATCTGGTAGATGGTTCGCGTCAGCGGCGTACCGGGCAGCGGGAGCGCCACCAGGTCATTCAGATACGAGCGTCCCTGCAGCAAGCACATAGGCGTGGTGATCGTCCATCCGAGATCGCTTGCGATCATCGCCAGCACCACATCCGAGGTGTCGATTTCAAGGTAATGTGGCGCCGATACGCCGCGCCGGCGCAGATAGCGTTCGATCACTGCCCCGAAGTGCGACCTGGCGCTGAAGCGAACAAGCGGCATCTCTTGAACGAGCTTGCTCAGGTCGGCATCCTCGAACTGTTCCTGTCGACATTTCGGGATGACGACCAGGAACGGCTCGGTAAAGATCGGTCTCCTTACGAGCCGGTCCATGTCTTCCAGCGGATCGGACGTCACGATCAGATCCAGCTGGCGATTGAGCAGTGATTGCGCGTGGCTGTTCGCCAATCCGGACCAGAGCAATACCTGGCTTGCACTCACTGTGACCTTCTTCACGATTGCCGGTCCCACCGTCGCGGCGAATGAGTCGATCATCCCGACCCGGATTTTCGGGCGGTTTGCCATATCGGCTTCATGCACCTGCGCAATAAGCCGATCCATATCGTCAACGATTTGTCGTGCACGGCGGCTGAGCGCGATGCCGGCTGCGGTGAGTTTGAACGGACGTCGCGATCTGTCCAGCACCTTCGTGCCGAGAATCTGTTCGATCTGGGCGACTGCCTGGGAAACTGCAGACTGCGTCACCTGGAGTTGTTCCGCTGCAATGGAAACACTGCCGCAGGCAGCCACTATTTCAAAAATGCGCAAGGCGCGAATATCTAAGGTTGCAGCTTCCTTCACAGGATTTCCACATGGAATTAAGATAAGCGAATACTAACCTTGACCCCACTTTCAGCGAAGAAAATATATTAAATTCAGTAAAACTAATATTAATAATAAAAATTGGTAAATATCTCAGGCTGCAGTTTTTAAAGAAACCGTTAAAACAAAGAATTGTTCGAAAATACGTTGTTTATAATGCATGAATTTTCAATGACATTTCAAACGAAACATGGTTACTGGTGCACACCCGAATTCACAGTCCAAGTCTCAAGCCGGCTTGGTCAAGCGTCTTCACCCTGGACGTGTGTACCGGCGCGAAGATTTGACCGCTTGGTCGCGCAGCATTGATCGTGATTTGCAGCAACTGGTTGGCGGCGGATTCCTTCAAAAGCTGGCTCAGGGGTTGTATTACGCGCCCAAGCAATCCAACTTTGGTGACATGCCACCGGATGATGAAGAAGTGGTTGGCGCTTTTCTGCGTGATCCCAATTAAAAGGGTCAGAAAATTAAAAGGGTCAGCATCAGAATTAAAAGGGGCAGCATCGGTTTGTTTTTATAGCAATTAAAAGGGTCAGCATCGGTTTGTTTTTATCATCGCTTGAGCCATTAAAATCAAACCGATGCTGCCCCTTTAATTCGACTTTTTCAACAGAATCCGCCAACAGCGGCCGCTCAGTGATGCGTTGAGTTCAGTCATTTACGTACCGCAGAGCGCACGATTTCTGCAAAATTTTCCAGTTCATTTTCTGCCAAATCGGATACCGTCCAATAATCCATGCCGT
>JAQGLW010000131.1 GCA_028292665.1 Herminiimonas sp. | reverse complement strand
GCGATTGGCCAGCACGCAGCCGGCGGTACCCGCGCCGATGATGACGTAATCGTATTTGCCTGCTGACTCCATTACTCTCCCCTGTCCCGACATGCGCCGTTATTTCCGTGCGGCGTCTGTATTTTCGTCATGCTGAATTTCCGACATGAACGCGGCAATCAATTCGGCAGCCGGCATTGCGCGGCTCATGGCGACCCCCTGCCCGGCCCACAGCGACATCAATTCCGTGTCGCCGATCTTGCCGGCATGCGCACGGATGCTGCCTGTCAGCGCGTTCTGTACCGGGTATGCAGGCAGTTGCTGCTCCACTGTCTGCATCGCATCGACAAAACGGTTGACCAGGCCGCGCGCGTAGCGCCCGGAAAAAGTACGCGTGAGTCTGGTAACGGCTTTTGCCGGCGCATTGGCCGCGTCGATCAAACGCTGTTTGTATGCCGGATGAATACCGGACTCTTCACAGGTCAGAAATGCCGTGCCGATCTGTACCGCCTGTGCGCCAAGCTTGAATGCAGCGGCAATGCCGCGTCCGTCCATGATGCCGCCGGCTGCGATCACCGGCAGCCGGATCGCATCGGCCACTTGCGGCACCAATGCCATCGTACCGAGTCCGGCATCTTGCGCGCCGATGAATGTACCTCGATGTCCGCCTGCCTCGATGCCCTGTGCACAGACGGCATCGGCGCCCGCCTGCTCCCAGGCTTGCGCCTCGGCGACGTTGGTCGCAGTGCCAACCACAAAAATATCCGCCGCATGCAGGCGCTCGACTTGTTCGCGCGTCAGAATGCTGAATGTGAAGCTAGCTACCGCGGGACGTGCGGTAATCAATGCGTCAAATTGGGCGGCAAACTCCTCGCACCATTTGTCAGGCATCGGCAGCGACGTCCAGCCGAATGACTGCCAGACCGGCTTCAACATTTCTGCAGCCTGCTCGACGGCTTCCGGTGTGGGCTGCGGTGTTTGCTGTATAAACAGGTTGATTGCAAACGGCCGCTGCGTGAGCTCCCGAATTTTTTCAGCCTGCTCCAATATGGTTTGCGGCGACAGCAACGGTGCGGCGAGCGAACCGAGACCGCCGGCGTTCGATACCGCCGCGACCAACTCCGGCGTCGTCGCGCCGCCGGCCATCGGCGCCTGGATGATTGGATGGGCGAATAAATCAGCGAGTGTCATTTTGCAACCGGCATCGTAAATTCCGCACCTTTGTCGATCGATGCCGGCCAGCGTTGCATGATCGATTTGTAGCGCGTATAAAAGCGGATTCCTTCTTCGCCATAGATATGCGTATCGCCGAACAGGGACCGCTTCCAGCCGCCGAACGAATGCCACGCCATCGGCACCGGGATCGGCACGTTGACGCCGACCATGCCGACTTCGATGCGGCGTGAAAATTCGCGTGCGGTATTGCCGTCCGACGTGAACAGCGATACGCCATTGCCGAATTCATGCGCATTGATCAGATCGACCGCCGCCGCAAGATCCGGCACCCGCACGATGCACAACACCGGTCCGAAAATTTCTTCCTGATGGATCTTCATGTCCGGTGTCACATGATCGAACAATGTGCCGCCGAGGAAAAAGCCCTTGTCGTGGCCCGCCACTTTCAGACCGCGCCCGTCGACCAGCAGCCGCGCGCCGGCACGAACGCCTTCGTCGATGTACGCTTCGATTTTCGCCTTGTGCGCGGCAGTGACCACTGGTCCCATTTCAGCATCGGCTTCCATGCCATTCATGACCTTCAGCGCTTTCACCCGCGGGATCAATGCTTCGACCAGTTTGTCGGCGACGCTGCCGACGGCCACCGCGACCGAGATCGCCATGCAGCGTTCGCCAGCCGAGCCGTATGCGGCGCCGATCAATGCATCGACTGCCTGATCCAGATTCGCGTCCGGCATCACGACCAGGTGGTTTTTAGCGCCGCCCAGAGCCTGCACCCGCAGCGGATAAGCACCCTTGCGGCGGGTGCCTTCGGTATAGATATATTCGGCAATCGGCGTCGAACCGACAAACGACACCGCTTTCACATCCGGATGATGCAGCAGCGCATCGACCGCAATCTTGTCGCCTTGCACGACATTGAATACGCCATCGGGTAAACCGGCCTGATGCAGCAGATCGGCCATCATCAATGACGGTGACGGATCGCGCTCGGATGGTTTCAGTACAAAGGTATTGCCGGTAGCGATCGCCATCGGCGCCATCCACAACGGCACCATCACCGGAAAATTGAACGGCGTAATGCCGGCGGTGACGCCCAGCGGCTGGCGCAGCTGCCAGTTGTCGATGCCGCCCCCGATATTGTCGGTAAATTGCGTCTTCAGCAATTGCGGAATGCCGCTGGCGAATTCGACGATTTCCAGGCCGCGCGTGACTTCGCCCTTGGCGTCGGAGAATACCTTCCCGTGTTCGCGGGTAATGGCCGCGGCAAGATCGTCATGATACTTCTCGATCAGTTCCCTGAATCTGGATAACACGCGCGCACGCTTCAACGGCGCAACGTCGGCCCATGCCGGCGCCGCGGTGCTGGCTGCGGCGACGGCCGCATTGACTTCTTCAGCGCTGCCCAGCGCAACTCGAGCGGTCACGGCGCCGGTGGCCGGATTGAACACGTCTTGCTGACGACCGCTGGTCGAGCCGACGACGCGGCCATTGATGTAATGGTCGATACGCGTTACGGACGGATTGGTCATAAGAATTCCTTAGGTAAGTGATCGCTTTTACCAGAATATAGACTGCCGGGGACATAATCCAATGAGTTATTATCAAGATTAATATAAGCAATCCTTATAATCACAGGTTATCCGGCATGTACCTGACCCAACTGCGCGCTTTTGTCACCGTTGCGCGCGAAGGCAACCTGACTCGCGCCGCCGAACGCTTGCACTTGACCCAACCGGCGGTCAGTCTGCAAATCAAGTCGTTGCAGACCGCATTGAATCTGCAATTATTTTCGCGTACCCCGAGCGGCATGATTTTGACTGATGACGGCGCCAAGCTGTTGCCGTTCGCCGAACGCGTCATGGCCAGCGTCGCAGAATTCCGCCAAGGCGCCGACGCGCTGCATTCAACGCTATCCGGGACATTGTCGATCGGCACGATCCTCGATCCGGAATTTACGCGGCTCGGCGCGTTTTTAAAACGTCTGGTGGAAAACTATCCGCAGCTGTCGACCCAATTGCAGCACGGTATGTCGGGCTGGGTGCTGCACCAGATCAAAACCGGCACGCTTGATGTCGGTTATTACCTCGGCACTCCCGGCAAGGAATTCCATTCGCAAACATTGACCTCGTTTACTTACAACGTCCTTGCGCCGCACGGATGGAAAAATCGGGTTGCCGGCAAGGGTTGGCCTGAACTGGCCAAACTGCCCTGGATATGGTCGCCGCCCGAATCTGCGCATAACCGTCTGCTCACGAAAACCTTCTCGCGATACAAGATCACACCGAACAAAGTGGCATTGGTCGATCAGGAGCCGTCGATGCTCGATCTGGTGAAGTCGGGCGTTGGCCTGTCGCTAGTGCGCGAATCGATTGCACTGCGTGAAGCACATGCACACGGCCTGGTCATTGCCGATGCAGTCAGCCTGTCGACCGAATTGTCTTTCATCGCACTGGAGAAGCGTAAAAATGAACCGACTATTTCCGCTGTCTTCGCATTATTGAAAAACCTGTGGAGCAGCTGACGTTATTTTTAAAGCAAAATATGGCTTGTGGATAACCCTAGGGATATCCGCAACGTCTGATGTGGATAAGCATAAAAATAAAAGGAGCGATTTTTTTTGTACAGAATCCGTTCTTTTGGAATACAAGCGTTATGCAGCAGTTATGAAATCGGTAAACGCCTGATTCAAAGTATTAATATCGGTTTATCCACAGAAAACGCCTGTGTTAACTATTACTACTATTTATATATATAAATTTTAATTAAAGAACCGGAATATCGTCGTCTGCCGGTACATCACAGAAAATACGTTGTTTCCAGGTAAACAAAGAAGAGGAAGAAAATAATTAATGATTACTCGATCGTTACGCCTCGGCTTGATCAGCGCGTTGCATCACGAACAGGCCGGCCGGCCTGATCGACCAGATGCAACAAGTGCAAACCGTCACGCGCGGCATGCGCAATTATGTCAGCGGTCGCTTGTGGGGCATCGACTGCGTATGCGTACTATCTCGCTTGGGTAAAGTCGCTGCTGCAGCTACTGCCGCAACGCTGATCGAACGTTTCGATGTAACGCATATCGTCTTTACCGGCGTCGCCGGAGCAGCTGACGCAAGCGTACAGGTTGGCGATATCGTGGTAGCCAGGCAATTGATACAACACGATATGGATACGTCGCCGCTGTTTCCACGATTTGAAATACCTTTGACCGGTTTATCTCGTTTCGCTTCGGATCGGCAATTAACCGATCAATTAACGGTTGCAGCGGATCGGTTTTTTGAAAAAGATTTTGCAGAATCGATTGGAGCGGCAGACCGCGTGACGTTCCGGCTAGACAATCCGCGTGTGCATCATGGTTTGATAGCCAGCGGCGACGAATTCATCAGCAGCAGTAGAAAGCGTGCCGGATTAAAGAAAGCGCTGCCTGACCTGCTTGCAGTGGAAATGGAAGGCGCTGCAGTAGCCCAGGTTTGTTTTGAATTCGGTATTCCGTTTGCCGTAATCCGCACGATCTCCGATGCCGCAAATGAAGAGTCGGCGATTGATTTCGTGCAATTCACCGAACGTGTCGCTTCGCGTTATGCATTTCATATCGTCAAGCGGCTTTGCAGTGATGGCATGAAATGAGAAGTGCAGATCGATAACGGCCTTCGGAGGTTTAATCAATATTTGTTTATATATGATTAGTAGTAGTAGTTAACAGCAGTAGTTTTGTGTGGACAACCCATTATTTTTGAACGGAATCAGCGCTTTACCGATTTCATAACTTCTGCATAACGACCATGTCCGAACAGGACAGATTCTGGACAAAAAAATCTCTTTCGCTATTTTTGAATTTATTCACAACACATTCACCGGATATCCATAGATTTATCCACAGCTGATATGGCACTGTATCGGGTTATTCAATTGCTTTTTAGCAACCTCCGGCATCAAGCGTTTACCTCTATTCGGATATCCGACCGTTTATCCTCCTAATGTCATCAAGCTGGCATTGCCGCCAGCCGCCGTGGTATTGATGCACAATGCGCGTTCAACGACCAGCCGCCATAAGGAAATCGCCCGATCTTCGGTGGTCTCGATCATCGGCACTAACGCACCGTCCCGTGCAGCAAGCGCCGGACCGAGCAAATGAACCTGAGACTTTTCGACCAGTGCGATAGCGATACTTGCCTCTTCGGCATCGATTCGATCAATCGATTGGATCAGACTCCGTACGGTTTGCGGCAAACCGTCTGGAATCAACGCAGCCGAAGTTGACGTAACAACCGGAGTATTGCCACACGCAAAAACAGCGGCAAGCTGATTCAGTAAAGCACCGACGCTGCCGGCAGCGCACAACACATGGCCGCGCGGTGCGAACGATAGCGTGTTGCGTTCGCCGGTCGGTCCCGGCAATGCCAGTGTCATGCCGAGCGGCGAAACATGAGCATATTGTCCGGCAAGTGCGGAGATGCGTTCGTGCCCATGCGTGCCGGACCATGCCAGCAACAGGGTGAGCGGTGATGCAGCGGATGTCGCGGTCTTGGGTTCATGAATCGTATGGCCAGCGAGCATTGCGGATGGATCGCGCTGCAGCCGCTTCAGATACAACGGCCCGCCGGCCTTGGGTCCGGTGCCGGATTTTCCCTCACCGCCGAACGGTTGCACACCGACCACGGCGCCAACGATATTGCGGTTGACGTAAACATTGCCGACATGCGCGCGCGCTGTAATGAAATTTATGGTTTCATCGATGCGCGAATGAATGCCCAGTGTCAAGCCGTAACCGCTCGCATTGATTGCATCGATCAACTGCGGCAACTCTTCCCGGCGATAGCGGATCACATGCAGAACCGGACCGAATACTTCACGCGTCAATTCGGACAGCGAAGCGATTTCCAGCACGGTCGGCGGCACGAAGGTACCGTGCTCATGCTGCGATGGCAGCGGCAATTGATAAAAACTTTTTGCGCTTGCTTTAAGGCGATCGATATGCCCGGTTAAAATCCGTTGCGCTTCACGGTCGATCACCGGGCCGATATCGGTTGCCAGCCGATCCGGATTACCGATACGCAGTTCCTGCATCGCACCGTGCAGCATGTCGAGCGTTTTGTCGACGATATCGGTTTGCAGACACAGCACGCGCAACGCCGAACAGCGCTGCCCTGCGCTATCGAATGCCGATGTGATGACATCCTGCACGACCTGTTCCGGCAATGCGCTGGAGTCGACGATCATTGCGTTCTGGCCGCCGGTTTCTGCAATGAATGGAATGTCGGTCGATTCGTCTGCCGCGCGTCGGGCCAGCGTGCGATTGATCAGTTGAGCAACTTCGGTCGAGCCGGTAAAAATCACGCCATGCACACGTCTATCCGCAGTCAGTCCGGCACCGACGGTATCGCCGCGGCCCGGTACGAATTGCAGCGCGCCGCGCGGTATGCCGGCTTCATGCAACAACTGCACGGCGCGATACGCGATCAATGGCGTTTGTTCGGCCGGTTTGGCCAGTACGACATTGCCGGCGGCCAATGCGGCGCTGACTTCTCCGGTAAAAATGGCGAGTGGAAAATTCCACGGGCTGATGCACACCACCGGACCCAATGCCTGTGTATTGGGCATGCTGCGTACTTGTGCTGCGTAGTATCGCAGGAAGTCGACCGCTTCACGCACCTCGGCAATCGCATTCGGCAACGATTTGCCGGCTTCGCGAATTGCAAGCGCCATCAATTCGAGACGATGCGTTTCGAATAAATCGGCGGCGCGCGACAACGCATCGGCGCGTCCGGATGGCGGCGTTGTTTGCCAATCCATCGCATATGCATCCGCTGCTGCCAGTGCGGTCTCGACATCGGTCGCATCGGCTTCGACGACCTGTCCGACCTTGTCACGCCGATCGGCCGGGTTCAAAATCGGTCGGGTGCGGGTTGCCGTGACAATACCGTTCAGCAATGGGCCTGCCTGCCACGCTTGCGTGCCGAATTGCTCGAATGCAGCGCCGATTTTTCGCAAGACCGCTTCATCGGCCAGATCGATGCCGGCGGAATTATTGCGTTCGTCACCGAATAATGCGACCGGCAAAGGAATGTTCGGATGCGGTTCACCGCCCGATCGGGCGGCTTCGTCGAACGGATCCGCAATCAGCGAGTCGATCGATACATCGTCGTCGACGATCTGGTTGACGAACGATGAGTTGGCACCGTTCTCAAGCAGACGGCGCACCAGGTAGGCAAGCAGGGTCTGGTGCGAGCCGACCGGCGCGTAAATGCGGCATGGCCTGTCAAGACGATCCGGACCGACTACCTGGTCATACAGTGTTTCTCCCATGCCGTGCAGACACTGGAATTCGTAATCGGTGATGCCGCGTTCCTGCGCCCAGGTGTAAATGGCGGATAGCGTATGCGCGTTGTGGGTGGCGAATTGCGGGTAGATTACATCGGTGATGTCAAGCAGCTTTTGTGCGCATACCAGGTAGGAAATGTCGGTATGAACCTTGCGCGTATAAACCGGATAGCCGGACATTCCATCGACTTGCGCGCGCTTGATTTCTGCATCCCAGTAGGCACCTTTGACCAGCCGCACCATGAATTTGCGGCCGCTGCGATGCGCCAGATCGGCCAGATAATCGATGACGAACGGGCAGCGTTTCTGGTATGCCTGCACCACGAAACCGATGCCGTCGAAACCGGCGAGATCGGCATCGAACGCCAGTGCTTCGATCAGGTCGAGAGATAATTCGAGGCGGTCTGCTTCTTCGGCATCGATGTTCAGGCCGATGCCGTAATGCTTGGCGAGCATGATCAGCCGTTTCAGCCGCGGCAGAAGCTCGTCCAACACACGCATGCGCTGTGCCCGCGCGTAACGTGGATGCAATGCCGACAGCTTGACCGAAATGCCGGGCCCGTCCTTGATGCCGCGTCCGTCCGCGGCGCGGCCGATCGCATGGATCGCATTCTCATAAGCAACGTAATAATTCGCAGCGTCATGTCCGGTCAATGCCGCTTCGCCCAGCATGTCGTATGAATAGCGATAGCCGCGCGCTTCATTGACACGGCTATTGGCCAGCGCCTCGGTTATCGTCTGGCCGGTGACGAATTGATTGCCGAGCATGCGCATCGCCAGATCGACGCCTTTGCGAATCAATGGCTCTCCGCCTTTCGCAATCAACCTGGTCAGCGCCGAACCCAGGCCCTGTTCGCTGCTGGTGCCGACCAGTTTGCCGGTGACCAGCAAACCCCAGGTCGCGGCATTGACGAACAGCGACGACGATTCGCCCAGATGGCGGCGCCAGTCGCCGCGGCTGATCTTGTCGGCAATCAGGCGGTCGGCGGTTTGATGATCGGGAATCCGCAACAATGCTTCCGCCAGGCACATCAGTGCGATACCCTCTTCCGACGACAGAGAAAATTCCTGCATCAACGCATCGACGCCGGAAGCACGGGTGCGCTGCTCCCGCACCGATTGCACCAGGGTGTGGGCCAGCATTCGGGTGGCGCTGCGCGATGTCGCGCTCGAACAGGCTTGTGCATGCAGCCATTGCACCGCATCGCGCTCGTCGCGCCGACAGGCGGCGGTAATGGAGGCTCGCAACGCCGTCGGCGCATAAATGATTTCATCCTGCAGGGCGGCAAACGGGACGGGCCCTGATCTTGCCTCGGAGGTCGGACGGGTCGCGCCAGGCATCACAATCTCGCTTATAAGAGTACAAATCGAACCTGGAAAGGGCGGTCAATTTATTATTCGATTGTAGATGCGATTACGCTGTATTTATTTTGGTAATTGCGGCTGTTACCAAAATTTTGTATTCAATGAGAAAATATCACAGAATAAAATTCTTTTATAAGAGTGGCGCGTCATGCTCGACAAAATCAGCAAAAGAATCCTGAGCGAATTGCAAAACGACGGGCGCATCAGCAATATCGAATTATCCTCGCGCGTCAACCTGTCGCCTGCCGCCTGCCTGGAACGGGTGCGCAAGCTGCAGGAGGCGGGTTATATTCTCGGTTACACCGCGCAGCTCAATCCGCAAATGCTCGACGTATCGCTGCTGGTGTTCATCGAAGTCGTGCTTGATCGCACCACGCCGGACGTATTCGAGGCGTTCAAGCGCAGCGTGCAAGTGATTCCCGAAGTGCTGGAATGCCACATGGTGGCAGGAGGCTTCGATTATTTGGTCAAGGCACGCGTGAAAGACATGAATGCATATCGCGAATTTCTCGGCAAGTCGCTGCTGCAACTAAAGGGAGTGCGCGAAACGCATACTTATGCCGTGATGGAAGAAGTGAAGAACACGACGAAACTGCCGATCCGATAAATATATTTGCCGCGCAAATAAATAATGCCTGGCAGCCGATTTTGTCCGGGCTGCGGCGCCGCGCAGCTCAGGGCTTTGGTTCGATGGAAGAAAACGCCGTATCGCCGGTCATGAGCGTCAAATGTTCGCGCAGCCAGCGATGCGCCGGACTGCGCGCATCGCGTTCATGCCATAGCATATCGACGTGCACCTCCGGCAATGAAAAGGGCAACTGCCTGGCCACGAGCGAGCCGCTCATTCCGGTCGCTGCAATCAAATGGCGCGGCAATACCGTAATAAGATTGGAATTGGCGACAACCCGCCCTGCGGTAAAGAACTGGTTGACCGTCAGCAGGATCCGGCGCTCGCGACCGATTTGCGTCAGCGCTTCATCTATCAGGCCGCGTGCGCGGCCCGAAAAACTCACCAGTAAATGATTTGCCTTGCAATAGGTGTCAAGCGTCAGCTCGGTCTTCGTCAGCGGATGATCCTTGCGCATCACGCAGACATATTGACCTGAATACAGTTGCTCATGCCGGATCGGCGTTTCCGGTCCGCCCGACAGCTGGGCAACCACACCCGGGAAAAAGCCGATCGCCAGATCAATGTCGCCACGCAGCAGCATCGGCCGCGGTTCGCGGGTGGTTAGCGGCACCATTCGCACGTTAAGGCCCGGAGCTTCGCTTTCGATCGAACGTACCAGTGCCGGCAGCCACAGTGCCGCAGTCGCGTCGGCCATTGCCATCCGGAATGTGGCATTCGCTTTCGATACGTCGAAACTGGTCGGCGCTACCGCCTCTTCCAGTTCCGACAACGCTCGCCGTACCGCCGGCCACAGTGCTTCCGCGCGCGGCGTCGGCTTGACGCCATGCGCGGTGCGAATCAGCAATTCATCGCCCAGCGCGTCGCGCAGGCGTTTAAGCGCATTCGATACCGCCGGCTGAGTCATTGCCAGCCGGCTGGCTGCGCGCGTCAGGTTTTGTTCGGTCATGACTGCGTCGAATACCCGCAACAGATTCAAATCAAGAGTGAGAAAACTCATCGTACAAGCACCCGTTGTAAAAAAATATATCAAGCCATGTTATTCATGGAAAGTATAGCTGCTATCCAAAATTGGAATTGGATTTATAACTTCAGTATAACTATACTGCAATGCAGCAAAAAAAATATTAATGAATCGTTTTAGAAGTTGTTGATAAGTTGATCAGGAGTAAATTATGTCTATCTTAGCCATCGCATTTCCCGCTGAAGCCGCCATTCCGGTCGCGCAAGCCGTTATCGGTGCAGTAGCCGGTGTTGCCCGCCCTTTGATCGGGCTGGGAATTTTTGCCACGTTGCTGGTGTTGTTCAAGCCCTTGCTCAAAGGCATTTTGCGCGCCGGATTGCTGGTGATTTCACCACGCAAATCGTTGAAAGACCGCAAGGCGAACGACAACATGCAAGGCGTGTTGATGCTTAACCGGATGGCCAGTGAACTCGATTTGTCACAGCCCAGCCTCGCAGCGGAGTTGCGCCTGCTTGCATCACGAGGTTGATAAAGAATTCAAATCCCGGCGAATCCGCGCATGGATTAAACCGCCCGGTGTCTTTTTGTACCGATGTCTCCTCCTTCCTTTCAGGAAGGATTTATGCCCCGCAGGCTTTGCTTCGCGGGGCTTTTTCATGCGCATGCGAATCGCGGGTAATCTCTTCAAGGCCGCGTTGACAATAGATGCATATGCACCTATATTGAGCATTGACGGATTAATCGAAGCGACATTGTGAAACCTCTGTATTTACCCTGTCACTGCGGTTCGCTCAGGCAAGCCGCGCGCGTCGTTACGCAGATCTACGACCAATCGCTTAAACCATCCGGCGTCAAGATTACCCAGTTCGGCATATTGAGGCTGCTGGCCGCGCGTCCCGACTTAACCACAGGCGACATCGCCAATGCTCTGGCGATGGATAGCACGACCCTGACGCGTACGCTCAAAATCATCAAGGACAGCGGCTGGATCGATGCGGCTCAGGGTGAAGATCGCCGCGAGCGTCGGTGGACGATCACACAGAGCGGCAGCAGCAAGATTCAGGAGGCAATCCCTTTGTGGAAGCGTGCGCAGGAAGAGCTGGCGCAGTTGGCTCAGGGGGTCGATCTCGATTTCCTGAACCGCACGCTGTTCGATTTGACGAAACAGGTCGTCCGATAAAATTACGAGATCCAGGGCATATACAGGCGGGCGGGCGGAACGTCGGCTAGGCGGGCAATTTGGCACGCAAACGGCTGAAGTTAAGCGCGGCTACCAGTACGCCGCAAGCGCCGGCCGCAATCACGGCGCCGGTACCGAGCCGTTCGACCAGTACGCCGGCCAAGCCGACCCCCATCGATTGCCCGAGGAAAAAGCATGAAGCAAATGCCGATACTGCTGCGCCGCGCCGTTGCGGCGCCATTTGCGTCGCATTGGTCTGCAGCGTGTTGTGCAGCATGTAAAAACCCAGACCCGCAATGAAGCAACCGGGAATCGCCCACCACCAGACCGGCGCAACGGCGATGACGAACAAGCACAGCGCCACAAAGACTCCTCCCCAGCGCGTCAGGCCGGCTTCACCCAACCGTCGCACCAGCATTTTCGATGCTGTAGCGAACAGCAGGCCGCCGAATCCGAACAGCATGACTATCGAACCGGCAGTAGAAAGCGAAATGCCGTATACCCGGTGCAGATGCGACGCAATAAAGGCGAATGCGCCATACAGAAACCCGCCCTCCAGAAATACCGTCAGCAGCACGACGCGCGCCCAGGGTTTGCCAAGCACCTGACCGAATTCGGAAGCCATGCGCGCCAACACGTTGCCTTCCGCCTTGTACACCGTCTTTGCATACGCGGGCAGGCGGCGGTTCAATGAAAACAAAACGATGGCGATTACGGCGAACAGCAGCGTGATGCCGAAAAAGGGAACGCGCCAGCTCAAATGATCGGCCGCGAATCCGCCGACCATCACGCCGGCCGACAGCCCGAGAATCTGCCCGATCAGGAATTTCGCCAGCACCGGCTGGCGCTGGTCGTACGGGATGACGTCGCCGATCCATGCCATCGACAGCGGAGTGACCGCCGCTGCAGTAGCGCCGGCCAGCAGACGCGCGACCAGAAGCAGCGAAAAGCTCGGAGCGAGGGCACAGAGAGCGGCGGTGACGGTGCAAGCCACACAGCCCCATGCAACGACCAGAAGCTTGCCGAAACGGTCGCCCAGCGGACCGAAGAAAAGTTGCGACAAGCCGTATGCAATTGCAAACGCGGTAATTACATAGGATGCCGCGCCAAGCGAAACATCGAAGTCTGCTGCGAGTCGCGGCAGCAGCGGATCGGCCACCCGCAACGAAAGCCCGCTCGCGAAGGCCGCGAACGAGAGGGAGAGGACCGCCGTGGAAGGAATCGAAAGATCGGGTGGTGCGGTTGAGATGGAGGAGCTCATGAATCGATTGGCGCAATATGCTGAATATTTTGTACAGCCAGTGTAGCCGGAATGGCAAAAACGCATACCGAATGGGCGGGGGCCGGCACGATGCGGCCGATCGACATATTCAGTCCTTGCTTGCGCTGCGCCAATAGCGCAACAAGAACGAACGCTATGACAATAGCGCCGCTGTCTCCGCGGCGATGTCGGCGCCGAGCGCAACGCCCATGCCGTTGCAGCCGAAACCGAGCGCGATGCGATCGGACAGCAGCCGCACGATCGGCTGCTTGTCGGCGGCGAATCCCATCACGCCGGACCAGCGATGCTCGATGCGCACCTCCCGGCCGGGCAGAATGATCTCGTGCAACAGGCGCTCCAGTGCCGACTGAATGACCGCGGTGAGCGCCATCTCGGTCGTGGTTTCCGTTTCAAATGCAAGATTGCGTCCGCCGCCCAGCAGAACCCGCTCGCCCACGTTGCGGAAGTAATAAAACCCCTGATCGAGATGATAAGCGCCGCGCCACGGCAGGCCGGGGATCGGTTCCGTCACCAGAACCTGGCCGCGGGCCGGCAGGATGCCGACGTCGGGCAGCAGCTCGCAGGTAATGCCGTTGGTGCAGACCGCCGCGCGCGCCGCGCGGAAAGTGAGCTTGCGTTCTCCGGCGATATGCACCCGCACTTCGCCGCCGCCCTCTTCCAGCGCGGCGACATGCGCACCGGTATGGATCTCGATGCCGCACGCAGCGGCAAGCTGCGCCAGCGCGCGCATCAGCCGGCCCGAATGAAGCTGTCCCTCGAACGGATTTTTCACCAGCGCCTTGATCTGCGGTCCGAAGCGGCTTGCGCGAAGTCCTGCATCATCCGGCGAAAACACATCCTGTCCGAACAAGGGCCGCAGCACGCGATTGACCTCGCCGATCCGCTGCAGCGGATCAAGCCCGGTCAGCAGTTCGAAGCCGCCCAGATCTTCATAACCGATCGCATCGTCGCCGAGCCGCTGCCGCAGCCGGCCAAGCCCGCGCCAGCGGCGCTCCACCATGGCGAGCACGGCCGCTTCGCCCATGGCGTCCAGATCGCTCAGGATTTCAGTCAGGCTGCCGATGCAGGCAAAGCCGGCATTGCGGCTCGATGCGCCGGCCGGCAAAAGGCCGCGCTCCAGCAGCACAATGCGTTGCTTCGGATGACGTTCGCGCAATTCCAGCGCGGTTTGCAAGCCGATGATTCCGCCGCCGATCACGATGAAATCGGCGGTGAGCATGGCGTCGTGTTCCCAGAAGCTTGGTTGCATAAAAGAATGTTCCTGATAGCCGGCAAGGCGCGCCCGTACTCGCCGTGGCCGATCTGATTCTAATTAAATTTCTCTGCCGCTTTCGAAATATCGCGTTTCTCCCGTCAACGGATCCCGAAAGGAGATGGCCCGCGCCAGTAATTTCAATGGCAGGGAAACGTCATCCGCCTTGCATGGCAACGCATCGGGATAGAACGCATCGTTGATGATCGGGATGTCCAGCGCCGCGAGATGGACGCGCAGCTGATGCTTTTTTCCGGTGACAGGGCGCAGCCGGTAAAGAGTGACCTCGCCCCGGTTCTCAAGCACATCGATCCGGGTTTCGGAGTTTGGTTCCCCCGCCACTTCCTTCATCCGGAAAAACGGTTTTCCTTCCACCATGCGGCTGCGGCGGACAATCGGGAAATCGACGCCGGGGAGCGTGCGCGCCAGTGCTTCGTATACTTTTTCCACGGCGCGTTTCTGGAACAGCGATTGATAGTCGCCGCGGGATGCAGGATCGTGGGAAAAGATGATCACGCCGGCGGTTTCCCGGTCGAGCCGGTGAATCGGTGTCAGGTGCGCAAGCCCGGTTTTCTTTTTCAGCCGCACCAGCAGCGTTTCGTGCAGAAACCGGCCGGACGGGATGACCGGCAAAAAATGCGGTTTGTCCGCTACCAGGATATGGTCGTCCCGGTAAAGGATATTCTCTTCGAACGGAATCGGGGTTTCCTGTTCCAGCTCGCGGTAGTAAAAAATACAGGCGCCTCTGCGATAAGGGCTGTCGGGATTCAACCGAACGCCGGCTTCATCGGCGACTTCCCCCCTGCTCATCCGCGAAATCCATGTCGGCAATGCAACGCCGGGAAACCGCTGTTCCAGAAACGCCAGAATGTTCGTCCATGGGCCTTCCGGCAGCCATAGATAACTCGGCGCGACTCCGTCGCGTATGGGAAGCGGTGACTTCAAGGGAACTCCGTCGATTCTGTTAAACCGGATGATACGCGCCCGGGAATCATGCCGCTTGCTCATCGGGGCGGCAACTGTATAATTTTCGGTCATGCCGACAATCGTTTTCACCCAGCAACTGCGACGCTTTACCGACGTACCGGTGATCGATACGCCGGCCGCGATGCTGCGCGACGCGCTGGAAGCCGCGTTCGCCGTCAATCCGCGCCTGCGCGGCTATGTGCTCGACGAGCAAGGCCATCTGCGAACGAACGTCGTGATTTTCATTGACGGACATCGGGTGCGCGATCGGATTCGTCTCGATTACGCACTCGCTGCCGACAGCAGCATTCACGTGTTGCAAGCCCTGTCAGGAGGTTGACCATGCAAGACTGCGCTCTGATTGCTACCCGCAAGGGCCTGTTCGAAGTACGCCGCCGCAATGGGGGTTGGACCATCGAACCGTCCGGTTTTCTGGGCGACCCGGTCACGATGATGTTGCCCGACCGGCGCGACGGCACCCTCTACGCAGCGCTCAATCTTGGCCATTTCGGCGTCAAGCTGCATCGCCGCGACAGGGGCGCCGAGGCCTGGACCGAAATCGCCGTGCCGGCCTATCCGCTGCAGCCGGAAAACAATAAGGATGACGTCGCATGGAAGCTGTCGCTGATCTGGGCGCTGGCCGCCGGCGGCGCCGATGAGCCGGGCGTATTGTGGGCCGGCACGCTGCCGGGAGGATTGTTCCGCTCGTCCGATCGCGGCGACTCGTGGGAGCTGATTCGTCCGCTGTGGGACGTGCCGGAACGGCGTGAATGGTTCGGCGGCGGTTACGATGTGCCCGGCATTCATTCGATCTGTGTCGATCCGAGGGACAGCCGCCACGTGCTGGTCGGCGTCTCGTGCGGCGGCGCCTGGGTCACGCGCGATGGCGGTGCGAACTGGTCTCTCAGCGCCAGCGGCATGCGCGCCGATTACATGCCGCCGGAGCGCGCCGAAGATCAGAGCATTCAGGATCCCCATTGCATCGTGCAATGCGGCGGCGCGCCGGACGTGTTCTGGTCCCAGCATCACAACGGCATCTGGCGCTCGACCGATGGCGGCGCATTGTGGCGGCGGGTCGGACAATCGTTGCGGGAGACAGTATCCGACTTCGGCTTCGCCGTTGCGGTGCATCCGCATGATCCGGACACCGCATGGTTCGTGCCGGCGGCAGCGGATCAGAAGCGCATTCCGGTCGATGCCGCGCTGTCGGTCACGCGCACGCGCGACGGCGGAAAATCGTTTGACGTATTGCGCACCGGGCTGCCTCAGCAACATTGTTACGACCTGGTCTATCGACACGGGCTTGCGGTATCGGATGACGGGCATACCCTGCTGATGGGATCGACTACCGGCGGCTTATGGGTGTCCGAGAACGGCGGAGATTCATGGCAGGAAATTTCGACCACGCTGCCGCCGATCTATGCGGTGCGGTTGTCATTCAAGTAGCAGGACAGATTTGTAAATGCAGTCAAAGCTCAGCAACGGATCGTGAGCGTTGAAGCAAAATCGGCGGCATTCAAACGACGTGCCGGGGTTTGTTCAGCCATTCTTCAAGGAACTGCACGCCTACCCGCACCTTCGCGGAACTGGACAGCCGTGACGGATAAACCGCCCAGACATCAGCCTCCTGCTGATATTGCGGCAGCACCCGGACCAGATCGCCGCTTGCCAGGCCGGGGCCGACATCCCAGATCGAACGCAGGATGATACCGTGCCCGTCGAGCGCCCATTGATGCACGATCTCGCCATTGTTGGCGGCAAGCGGTCCGGTGACCCGCACGGTCTCGATGCCGTCCGGGCCATTGAGCTTCCAGCGCCCGAAATCCTGGTCCCGCTCGCGAATCACGATGCAGCGATGCTGCGCCAGATCGGTCAGCTTGGTCGGCATTCCATGCTGCTTCAGATAAGCCTCCGATGCGCACAGCACCCGCGCGTTCGGCGCAATCCGTCTGGCGATCAGATTCGGCTCCCGCACGTCGCCGATGCGGATGTCGAGGTGAAATCCTTCGCCGACCAGATCGACCGGCCGGTCCAGCAATTCGAGCTGAATCTCCAGAGACGGATAGCGCAGCGCCAGCGCCGAAATTGCCGGAGACACCCGGTTGCGGCCGAAGCCGGAACTGGTGCAGATGCGCAGCAATCCGTGCGGCGATATCCTGGCGGTGGACACCGCCTCGGTCATCTGGTCGACGTCTTCGAGAATGCGCAGCGCCCACTGATGGACGATATCGCCGTTCTCGGTCACGCTGACGCTGCGGGTGGTCCGATGCAGCAGCCTGACTTGCAGCGCCGCCTCCAGCAGCGCGATGCGCTTGCTGACGAAAGCTTTCGATACGCCAAGTTCCAGCGCGGAAGCGGCAAAACTATGCTTGCGCACCACGGTGCAAAACAGTCGCAGGTCTTCCAAGAGAGGTGGATTGTTCACGATTCATGATTAATGACATTACATAAGCAGCCATTATATTTCCAATCGTGCGCGTTATCATCTTCGCATGCCATTTACTTCAACGGCATCAACCTCTATCTTCTGGAAAGACCACGATGAAAACCCACAGGATCGCCGTCATTGCCGGCGACGGCATCGGCAATGAAGTCATGCCGGAAGGCTTGCGATCGGTCGAGGCCGCCGCACGCAAATTCAACATCAATCTCGAATTCACCACGATCGGCTGGGCCAACTGCGACTATTACCTGAAGCACGGACAGATGATGCCGGACGACTGGTTCGAGCAGCTCAAGCAGTTCGACGCGATTTACTTCGGCGCGGTCGGCTGGCCGGACAAGGTGCCCGACCATATTTCGCTGTGGGGTTCGCTGATCAAGTTCCGCCGCGACTTCGACGAATACGTCAACCTGCGTCCGGTGCGCCTGATGCCCGGCGTGGCATGTCCGCTGGCCAACCGCAAGCCCGGCGACATCGACTTTTACGTGGTGCGTGAAAACACCGAAGGCGAATATTCATCGGTAGGCGGCCGCATGTTCGAAGGCACCGAGCGCGAAACGGTGATGCAGGAAGCCGTGTTCACCCGCAAGGGCGTCGACCGCATCCTGAAGTATGCATTCGAACTGGCGCAGAGCCGCCCGAAAAAGCATCTGACCTCGGCCACCAAGTCGAACGGCATTTCGATCAGCATGCCGTACTGGGACGAGCGCGTTGAAAAAATGTCGCCGGCCTATCCGGACGTGCGCTGGGACAAGTACCACATCGATATCCTGTGCGCCCGTTTCGTGTTGAGCCCGGAACGCTTCGACGTGGTGGTCGCTTCGAATCTGTTCGGCGACATCCTGTCGGACCTGGGCCCGGCCTGTACCGGCACCATCGGCATCGCGCCTTCGGCCAACCTGAACCCGGAGCGTAATCTTCCATCGCTGTTCGAGCCGGTCCATGGTTCGGCGCCCGACATCTACGGCAAGAATATCGCCAACCCGATCGCAATGATCTGGTCCGGCGCGATGATGCTCGACTTTCTGGGCAACGGCGATGCGAACTACAAGGCCGCGCATGACGCCATCATGAAAGCGATCGAAACCATTCTCGTCGACGGTCCGCGCACACCCGATCTGGGCGGCAAAAGCAATACAACCGAAGTGGGCAAGGCAATCGCCGCGGCGATCTGAGACCCGCCATTACAATCAGACCAAAGGAGACGCAATGAAAATCAGACACTGGATCATCAGCCTGGCTGCGCTCGGCTGCGCTGCATCGGCATGGGCGCAGCAGTCGCCGATCGTCATCAAGTTCAGCCACGTGGTGGCCACCGACACACCGAAAGGCAAGGCTGCCGAGTATTTCAAGAAACTGGCTGAAGAACGCACCAAAGGACGCGTCAAGGTCCAGGTTTACGCGAACAGCGTGTTATACAAGGACAAGGAAGAAATGGAGGCGCTGCAGCTGGGCGCGGTACAGGTGCTGGCGCCGACATTCTCCAAGTTCGGTCCGCTCGGCGTGCGCGAATTCGAAGTGTTCGATCTGCCTTACCTGTTCGACAGTTTCGAAGAGGCGCACAAGGTTACCCAAGGCCCCGTCGGCAAGAATCTGCTGAACAGACTATCGGTCAAGGGCGTTGCCGGGCTGGCGTTCTGGGACAATGCGTTCAAGCAGATAACGGCCAACAAGCCGCTGCGCAAGCCGGAAGATTTCCGCGGCGTGAAGATACGCATTCAGCCGTCGAAGGTGGTGGATGCGCAATTCCGCACGCTCGGCGCGAATCCGCAGGTACTGGCGTTTTCCGAGGTATATCAGGCGCTCCAGACCGGCGTGGTCGATGCCCAGGACAATCCGTTTTCGAACATCGACACGCAAAAGTTTTACGAAGTGCAGAAATACCTGATGGTATCGAACCATGGCTATCACGCCTATGTGCTGATCGCCAACAAGAAATTCTGGGATGGGCTGCCGCCCGACATCCGGCAGATCATGGACGGTGTGGTGCGCGATACCACGCAGTACTTCAACAGCATCGCGCAGAAGGACGATCAGGATGCGCTGGCCCACATCAAGGCAACCGGGAAAACGCAGATCATCACGCTGACGAAGGAAGAAAAAAATGCGTTGAAGAAGGCGATGGTAAAGGTGCATCGCGATTTCGAATCGCAGATCGGCAAGGAGTTGATCCAGTCGATCTATCGTGAAACCGGGTTCGATCCGGACAAGCTGTAACGCATCAAGCGGCGCGGAAGCGCCGGCCAGAAAGGGTTTGTCCGTCGCGGCGGCAAACCCTTTTTTAATGGGAACCGGGAATGCCGGATTGCCGGTGTAATATATGAAAGCCGCTCGATGCAATGCGGAACATCGGAATTCAGGATTGGCAATCAATGGATATGTCCAGAGACGAGTTATTTCAGAATGCAGTTTCAGAACTTGGCTACAGTTTCGACGGTGAAATGCGCATCGGCGGAAACTATGTGCCGATTGTCGGGAACGGCAATGAAATTTACATCAGCGGCCAGATTCCGCGCGTCGGCAATACCGTCGTTGTGACCGGACGCGTCGGACAGGATGCTTCACTTGATGATGGCAGGTTGGCGGCGAAGATCTGTGCCATGCGGGCGCTTGCGCTCCTTCGCCAGTCGCTGGGAAGCCTGGACCGTGTAAAGAAGATTCTTCGCATGACAGTTTATGTACAGAGCGCATCTGATTTCACGCAGCAAAGCGAGGTTGCTGACGGGGCATCCGAACTTTTATATTCGATCTTTTCTTCTGCCGGGCAGCATACGAGAACATCCGTCGGCGTTTTTCAATTGCCGAAAAATGCGTCTGTCGAGATCGACATGATTGTCGCCGTCGATACCGCTTCAGGGAGTGGGGACGCCTGGCTTGCAGTTTGATTCTGAGTCGAATGGATTGACAGGGCTTTATCGCATTTGGCGGACCACAGCTTCGATCGGGCCGGACCTGCCGCCTGCGATCAGCGCCTGCGCTTTTTCCATTGATAATCGGCGCTTGTTTCGGATACGCCGGGATGTCCGACCGAGTCCGGATTCTCCGAGGACATGGCTACAAAACAGATACCCTGGCCCGCCCTCTGCTTCGCTCTCAATTCTTCCATGAATGTCATTGCCGACATCATGTCGGCCGAATCAAACTGCTTCGCATGCGCAGTCCTTGCGCTGTTGTCGGCCACGGTCCAATACACCATGTACATCGCCTTCTCCGGATTTTCTTTTTGGCGCCGGCCGCATCACGGCGGTCCTTCGAGAATTGCCTGAGCGACTCTGCGCGCGCTGGGTAAAAATCGGGCAATCGTCGCAAGCAATTCATCTTCGCTCACCGGCTTGGAAAGGTATGCATCGCATCCGGCCCAGTTGCCGCGAAGTTTGTCGATGGTTGAAGATTTGCTGCTCAACATCACCACTGCCGTGTCCTTCGTCGCGGCGCTGGATTTGATCCGCTTGCACACCTGATAGCCGTCAATTCCGGGCATCAGGATGTCGAGAAAGATGCAGGTATACCTTTTGGCCTGCGCCATATCGATTGCCGCTTCGCCGCTTTTCGCGTAATCGACGTCGAAGCGGAACGGCGACAGCTTGGCGCGCATGAAGGCCCGTACGGTGGCGCTGTCGTCCACAACCAGTACCGATTCGATCGGCTTCGGTTCCAGGAATACCGCTTCCGGCGCGATGGTTTTATCGATCGCGCGCCGATAAGTGCGGCCGTCCCATTGGCCGCTGCTGGCATGCCGGCGGCGGGCACGTTCCAGCAATGCCGAGTGCATCACCAGATCGAGCTGCTCGAACAGGCGCATCCAGTGGATCGGCCTTTCGATCAGCGGCCAGCCGTTTCCATCCGAATTGCGTCCGATCAGTACTGCCGGGGCGTGAATATTGGGCAAGCGGGCCTGCAACTCATTCAATCCGTCCGGATTGTCGGCATTGACCAGATAAACGTCCGGGCGTTCATCCTGAGTTGCCGGTTCGGCGAAACAGAATTCCCGTCGCCCGGTCAGGCGGAAAGTGGAAGCCAGCATCGCTTTTTCAGCGTCGGGAAAACCGATCATTTCGAGGACAAAACGGCGGCTGCCGCTTTCGGGTTTGGCGGATGGAAATTCCTGACTCATGTTAATTAAAGACCTAATAAGATGATTGGCCGGCTGCCGGGCAGCCTCACCACCGAAATGGTAACAGATCGGAAAAGAGGTATGCGGCTGCGGGAGATTTATTTATCATGCGCGTCGCAGACTATCCGGCACCGGCCGCTTTACCGGCTTCGAAGCGGTGCGGCCGGCGGCGCAAGCGCAAGTTTCTTTACCGCTGTCACTGCGGTTGAACGGCATCAACCCGCGATCCAGAATTGCCAGCCGAAAAACATTGCCAGTCCGACGACGATCGTCAGCAATTGCCGCCGCGTTGCCGCGCACACAATCACTGCCGCGACAGCGGCCACCAGTTGCGGATTGCGCCAGCTCAGCTCGATTCCCTTGCCATGCGGCGCCAGCACCATCGGCACAATAATCGCCGTCAGCACCGTGACCGGCACGAACCCGAGCGCCTCTTTCACCAGCGGCGGGAAAACCACCCGGTCGCCGAGAATGAAAATCACGGCCTTGATGAAGATGGTGACCACGGCCATGCCGGCAATCATCAATGTGTAGTTCATGCGGATTCCCCCGCCGCGCGGCTGCGCGCGCGCCAGTGCGACAATGCAATTCCCGCCGCCACGCCGATCAGCACCGCCAGAAGAAGTCCAAGCTTGTAAGGCAGGTCTTTCATCAAATACGCAAAGGTGCCGGCCGCCAGCGCCGCCGCGAAATGCGGCAGGCGCGCAAGTTGCGGCACCACAATTGCAATGAACGTCGCCACCATCGCGAAGTCGAGGCCGAGCGCTTGCAGTTGCGGAAATACGGCGCCGAACAGCAGTCCGACCAGCGTCCAGAGTTGCCAGTTGCCGTACATCGCACATCCGGAACCGAGGAAGTACCAGTGTCCCAGCGGCGCTCGCGGATGCGTGCGATAGTAGCCGTTCATCACCGCGAAGGTTTCGTCGGTAAGAAGAAATCCCAGCACCCAGCGCCATCGCAGCGAAAGATGGGAGACATTCGGCAACAGCGTCGCCGCATACAGCATGTGCCGCAGATTGACGATGAACGTGGCCAGCCAGATCACCAGCATTCCCGCGTGGCCGGCCACCAGGCCGACCGCGATGAACTGGCTGGAACCGGCGAATACGCTCATCGACATAAACTGGCCCTGCCAGGCGGCAAGCAGGTTGGCGGCGACCAGCGTGCCGAAAATCATGCCGAACGGTGCGGCGCCGACCAGCATTGGCAATGTGTCGCGCGCGCCGGCGGCGAAGCTGGAAAACGGTGTGGAATGAGACATTGCAGGATCCTTTCGGCAAGGATGGTAATGCCTTTCCGCCTGACGCGCTTGTACGTTCTTGCGGCCGCGCTCCGTCTTATCCCGCATTGCCCGGAAACAAGTGCCGAAAAGCATGCTGGTAAAAGCAACATGTTGCCGCAACGGAGCGCGGATAGCGCGGCCCATGCCATCGGGCGGTACGGATTAAAATAGCTGCGTCGCCTGTCGCCGCAACCGAAAATTATCCAGGTGCGCGTTGCGCGGCGTATCGAGAGCAAAAGCCGTATTCATCCCGACCACAGGCGCCTGCCTGCCACGTTTTTCGACCTTTTTATATGACAATCATGCCGGATGATTCGCTATACAACACCGAAGA
>JAQGLW010000090.1 GCA_028292665.1 Herminiimonas sp. | reverse complement strand
ACGTCATGCAGGCGCTGGCGCGGGCGCGCAAGATCACGCCCGATATCGGGCTGATCACGTATCAGGAAACGATGCCGGAACTGATTGAATTCCAGACGACCTTCGGCCTCGACATCGCGCAGCGCACGTATGTCACCGAACAGGATGCGCATGCCCAGATCAGCGAATTGAAAGCAGCAGGCATCAAGGCGATTGTCGGCGCCGGCCTGATCACCGATCTGGCTGAAGCGGCCGGACTGACCGGCGTGTTCATCCATTCCGCCGCTTCAATCCGGCAGGCATTTGACGACGCGCTGGAAATTGCCCGCTTCACCCATCTGGAATCGACACGCAGCCGGGTCGCGCCGGTCGCCGATACATGGCGCGCCAAACACGGCTTGAACGATCTGCGCGGCGACTCGATTGCAATCCAAACGCTGCGGCAGTCGATTGTGCTGTTCGCCAAATCACCGGCGACGGTATTGATCCATGGCGAAACCGGCACCGGCAAGGAACTGGTGGCGCAAGCGATTCACCGCGAAAGCCTGAACTTCCACGGACAAGCCGGCAAACCGTTTGTCGCGGTCAATTGCGGCGCGATTGCAGAGTCGCTGCTGGAATCCGAATTGTTCGGCTATGAAGAAGGCGCGTTTACCGGATCGCGTCGCGGCGGACATGCCGGCTTGTTTGAAGCGGCGCATCGCGGCACGCTTTTCCTGGATGAAATCGGCGAGATGCCGCCGGCATTGCAGACACGGCTGTTGCGGGTGCTGGAAGAGCGCGAGATCGTGCGCGTCGGCGGCACACGCCCGATCGCGGTCGACGTGCGCATCGTCAGTGCGACGCACTGCGATCTGGAAGCGCGTATCAAAGAAGGCCGGTTCCGGTCCGATTTGTTTTATCGGCTCAGCGTATTGCGGCTGGCGCTGCCGCCGCTGCGCGAGCGGCCGGAAGATCTCGTGACGCTGACAGAATGGTGCCTGAAGAACGCACTTGCATCGCTTGGCGTGCGGCCGCACGCGAACCTGCATGCGGAAGTGGTCGCCTGTGCACCTCTATTGAGCAGTTACGCGTGGCCCGGCAACGTGCGCGAATTGCGCAACTTGATGCAACGCGCCGCGCTGTTTCTGGCGGCGGAGCCGTTGCAGGCATTGTCGTCAGGCTTCCTTGCTTCGGTGGCGCCTGAGCTTGCCGGCAAATCAGCATTCAATTCAATGCCGTCTCCTGCTCCCGGCCGACGGCCTTCCTCGCCCGCGGAAACCGCCGCGCAGGTTCTTGCGCGCTTTGACGGCAACCGTGCCGCCGCCGCGCAACATCTCGGCATCAGCCGGACTACATTGTGGCGCAAGCTGCGGCAGGAGTCCGGGGCCGGCGATACGCCTTTGGAAAAATGATCCGCGTCCCCGGTCCGCCTCTGAAATTCATTCTGTCATTAAAGTGCCGGGATGGGATCAGCGCAATCAATCGTCCTTCGCACCGTCGATCCCCAGCTCATGAATCTTGCGCGTGATGGTATTGCGGCCTATCCCCAGGCGCACCGCCGCATCGTTCTTGCGGCCATGCGTATGTTTCAGCGCAGTTTTAATCAGTGCGGACTCGAATTGCCGGCCCAACGCATCCATCACCTCCGGCCGGCCGGCGGAAAGCATCTGAGCCGCTTCGGTCTCCAGTAATGCAATCCAGCTTGCGTGTTCGGCGATACCGTTGCCGCCTGCCGGCGCGGCGCCTGGCGCACGATTGCTGCCATTGCCATTGCCATCGGCTGGCTGGGCGGGCGCTACGGCAAGTTGCGCGATGCCCGCAGCCGCAGGCGCCGAGGTATTCGTTGCCGATAAGAAGCCCTGTCCTTCCGTCAGTTCCTGCGGCAGGTCTTTCACTTCAACCGCCTGCCCTGGCGCCATCACCGTAATCCAGTTGCACAGGTTTTCCAGTTGCCGCACATTGCCCGGCAAATCCAGGCTGCTGAGGAACTGCAATGCATTGTCGGACATGCGTTTCGCTTCGACGCCGAGCTGCTTGGCGCTTTGCGCCAGGAAGTAACGCGTCAGAATCGGAATATCCTCACGCCGCTCGCGCAGGCTGGGCAGGCGCAGCCGGATTACATTCAAGCGGTGATACAAGTCTTCGCGAAACAGTCCTTCCTTCACCCGCTGCTCCAGATTCTGGTGGGTTGCAGCGATGACGCGGACGTTGGCCTTTAATGGTTGATGGCCGCCGACACGATAAAAATGACCATCCGACAGCACGCGCAGCAAGCGCGTCTGCAAGTCGAACGGCATGTCGCCGATCTCATCCAGAAACAGCGTGCCGCCCTCGGCTTGCTCGAAGCGGCCGCGTCGCGTCGCCTGTGCGCCGGTGAATGCGCCACGCTCATGTCCGAACAATTCGGATTCGAGCAGATCCTTTGGAATCGCGGCGGTATTCAATGCAATGAAAGGCTGCGATGCGCGCGGACTATGCTTATGCAGCGCGCGTGCAACCAGTTCCTTGCCGGTGCCGGATTCCCCGGTAATCAGCACCGTCACGTTTGATTGCGACAGGCGGCCGATCGCGCGAAACACGTCTTGCATCGCGGGCGCCTGACCGAGGATTTCGGGCGTTTCGGTAGAGGCCTGTTCGACGCTCGCTTCGCGCAGGCTCTCTTCAAGTGCGCGTCGGATCAATCCGACTGCCTTGTCAAGATCGAACGGCTTGGCGAGATATTCGAATGCGCCGCCCTGGAATGCGGCCACTGCCGAATCCAGATCGGAAAACGCAGTCATGATAATCACCGGCAGCCCGGGATGCTTGGCTTTAACGGCTTGCAGCAACTCCAGGCCCGACTCTCCCGGCATGCGGATATCCGAAACCAGGACTTGCGGCACGCTTTTTTGCAATGCCGCCATCGCATCGCTCGCATTGGAAAAACTCTGCGTGGCGAGACTCTCTCGTGCCAGCGCTTTTTCCAGCACCCAGCGAATTGATTCGTCGTCGTCAACAATCCAGATCGGTTTCATATTTTTCGGCATCCCGCGTCATGAAGCAGCGGCGCTTGTGGCGCCGCCGCCGTTATCCTGAAATATCCTTCAATATGATTGTCATGCGATCCATATTGAAGGACATTCGTTGTCAGGGCAGTGGTATCAAAATCCTGAAATCAGTAAATCCCGGCCGACTCTCGCATTCGATCACGCCCATATGCTGCTGTACGAACGTTTGCGCCAAAGTCAGCCCCAAACCGCTTCCTCCATCCCGCCCCGATACCAGCGGATAAAAAATGCGGTCCCGAATGTCGGATGGGATACCCGGCCCGTTGTCGAGGATATGCAAGTCTAATGCCAGCCGATAACGCACCTTTGCCAGTGTGACTTGCCGCGCCACGCGCGTCTGCAGTGTCAGTACTGCATCGCCGGCCTTGATGCGCGCCGACAGAGCTTGTGCAGCATTGTGAGCGATATTCAATACGGCCTGAATCAGCTGCTCCTTGTCGCCCCGGAATTCGGGTACCGACAAGTCGTAATCACGTTTGATGATCAACCCATTGGGAAACTCGGCCATGATCAGGCTTCGCACCCGTTCGCATACTTCGTGGATATTGACGTCGCCCACGATATGCGGCCGGCGATGCGGCGCCAGCAAACGATCGACCAGCGTCTGCAGCCGGTCTGCTTCCTTGATGATCACCTGGGTATATTCGCGCAGCTCTTTCAAATGCCGCTCCGGCAGTTCGAGTTCCAGTAGTTGCGCGGCGCCCCGAATGCCCCCCAGGGGATTCTTGATCTCGTGCGCAAGGTTGCGAATCAATTCCTTGTTGGCCTGGCTTTGATCGAGCAGCCGCTCTTCCCGGTCCAGTTTGAGCTGTTGTATGTTTTCGCGCAGCTCTATCAATACCGGCGTAGCGGGATTATCGAGCGCGGTGACTATCATATGCACCTGCAGCGGCTCGCGTCCGGCCCGTTCCAGCACAAGGTCCTGACGCTTGTCCGCAAACTGGTGCGCCACAGCCTGGTCGAAAACCGCCGTCAGCTTCTCGCCATTCAGAAAAAGATTTGTCAGTTTTTGGTGCAAAAGCGCCTTGAACGAGCTTTCCAGCAGGTTCTCCGCAGCCGCATTGGCATAGGTGATGCAACCCTGTGCATCGAGTACGAGGACGGCCGACGCTAACAGGTCCAAACCATCTAATGACGTTAATGATGTTTTCACAATCCGATTTGTCGGGAACAGAATCTCATTCAAGGGGGATCGAGAGAATTCGACATGCAGAAGCGCCTGGGTAACCGTGTCCCGCAATATCCAAAAATAAAGGCCGCATCACGCGGCCTTGTCCGTGCAAGCGTCGTGCCTGCTCTATTTTAGATTACCAATCTCGCGTTTCAACGCTTCGATATTCTTTTCGGTACGACTCATATCGTCTTTCATCGCCGCCACACGTTCCTGGTACTTTGCATAATTTCTTTCGTCGCCGCGCCGCTCAGGTTCGCCATTATTGAAGTCCTTCCTCATATCTGCCAGCTTCTTTTCTTCGGTCTTCATTTCATCGAGCAAAATCTGCATGCGGTCATTGTCGCGTGCCTTTTGTGTGCCGCTGTCGATCTTCGGAAAGTCCGACGGTGAAGCTGACCTGGCCGCAACTGTTTGAACCATCGGTTTCTTATTGGGCGCAGGAATCATGGTAATACCTTGCAAATCCACTTTCTTGCAACCCTTGGTCGCGCCGGTATTCTTGTATTCCTTCGAACCGTTATCGTTCATGCATACGTAAACTTCACCCTGCGCATGCGCATATCCGATTGCGCACCCAAGTAGTATCAATGCTGAGAGTTGTTTTTTCATAAACTTTCTTCCATGAAACTTTTGGAATGGATTGTTAGTTTAGGATAAGAATCAAGGCATTACAAACATTCTGAATGAGATTTTCCCATTCCCGCAACATTCCAAAAAATAAAAAGGCGGGGAAAGCCTGAACCTTCCCCGCCTTTTTCGCCTTGCGGCGAATGGAATCGCTGTTACAGCGAATAGTACATATCGAATTCGACCGGGTGGGTCGTCATGCGGAAGCGCTGGACTTCCTGCATTTTCAGCTCGATGTAAGCATCGATCATGGTGTCGCTGAATACGCCGCCACGGGTCAGGAATTCGCGATCCTTGTCCAGATACTCAAGTGCCTGGTCGAGCGAAGAGCAAACCGTTGGAATTTTTGCATCTTCTTCCGGCGGCAGATGGTACAGGTCTTTCGATGCAGCTTCGCCGGGATGGATTTTGTTCTGCACGCCGTCCAGACCGGCCATCAGCAGCGCGGCAAAGCACAGGTACGGATTAGCCAAAGGATCCGGGAAGCGCGTTTCGATACGGCGGCCTTTCGGATTCGGCACATGCGGAATGCGGATCGATGCGGAACGGTTACGAGCCGAGTAGGCCAGCTTGACCGGTGCTTCATAGCCTGGAACCAGACGCTTGTACGAGTTGGTGCCCGGATTGGTAATCGCATTCAAGGCGCGCGCATGCTTGATGATGCCGCCGATATAGTACAGCGCGAATTCGGACAAGCCTGCATAGCCATCGCCTGCGAACAGGTTCTTGCCGTCTTTCCAGACAGACTGGTGAACGTGCATGCCGGAGCCGTTGTCGCCGACGATTGGTTTCGGCATGAAAGTTGCCGTTTTGCCGTAGGTATGGGCGACATTCTGCACTACGTATTTCAGATTCTGGGTCCAGTCGGCACGTTGGACAAGCGTCGAGAACTTGGTGCCGATTTCATTCTGGCCGGCGCCGGCTACTTCGTGGTGATGCACTTCGACCGGGATACCCATTGATTCGAGAATCAGGCACATTTCCGAACGCATGTCCTGAAAGCTGTCGACCGGCGGAACAGGGAAATAGCCGCCCTTGACGGTCGGACGGTGGCCGGTGTTGCCGCCTTCGAGCTTCTCGCCGGAACTCCATGATGCTTCTTCGGAATCGATCTTGACGAAACAGCCCGACATGTCGATCTTCCAGCGAACGCCGTCGAAAATGAAGAATTCCGGCTCCGGACCGAAGTAAGCCGTGTCGCCCAGGCCGGACGATTTCAGATATGCTTCAGCGCGCTTGGCGATCGAACGCGGGTCGCGGTCATAGCCTTTGCCGTCGGAAGGCTCGATCACATCGCACTGCATGAACAGCGTGGTTTCTTCCATGAACGGATCGATGTTGGCGGTGTTCGGATCCGGCATCAGGATCATGTCGGATGCTTCAATGCCCTTCCAGCCTGCAATCGAGGAACCGTCAAATGCATGGCCGGATTCGAATTTGTCCATGTCAAAATGTGAAACAGGCACAGTGACGTGCTGCTCCTTGCCTCGTGTATCAGCAAAGCGGAAATCAACGAATTTGACTTCGTTTTCTTTCGCCATCTTCAAGACCTCTGCGGCCGTCATTGCCATGCGAATCTCCTAAAATAAGCAAATAAATTGGTGAACCGGTTGCCAAGCGACTGCGCGTACCGTCGTGCGAACCGCAGTGCAAATTAAAGTGCAACCAGAACTCAGCCCGAGATGATAGCAGATTCCATGCCATCAACTGCGTGAGCGATGCGTCAAATACGCTGCATCAAAGCAGTCGGTTTGGCATAATAAAGTGCTATTTTGAAGTCTTTTGGCAACTTTTAATTAACAAAGTCTCAAGCAACATTAATGTGCATTAATTCGTATAATCACCAACAAAGTGCGTTTCCAAAATTAATCGTTATTTTTGCACTAATTTAGTGCTCATCAGTTGTGCAGTGAGGCTACCCAAGCTGCCCTGAATATCATAATGCTCCAAGGGTCATAGCGTTATAATCACAAATGGGTTTATTTGATGGAATCGAAATGAACAACCCTGCTGATATCCTTACCACCGCATGCCGGCGCGGCCAGGAAAATCAATTGCCTTATGCCGGCGCAGTCACGCCGCAAGAAGCATATGCGCTTCTGCAAGCGCATCCAAACGCCAAGCTGGTGGATGTACGAACCAATGCCGAACGCGACTGGGTCGGTCGAGTCGCCGTCCCGGAAATCCGGCAGGCGGCGGTGCAATGGAATCTCTACCCGGGCGGCACGGCCAATCCGGATTTCATGCCGCAATTGACGCAAGTCGCCGGCAAAGATGACGTGCTGCTGTTTTTATGCCGGTCGGGAGTGCGCTCTCGCCATGCCGCCAAACGTGCAACCGAGGAAGGCTACACTCAATGCTTCGATATTCTGGAGGGATTTGAGGGCGACAAGGATGCGGAAGGACACCGCAAGACAGTGGCCGGTTGGTGCAAGGCGGGATTGCCTTGGGTCGGGGCCTGATAGCAAACCGACGTCTTCATCGCGGATTCGTTCTCCTGAAAGAGAAAACTCAATCAGTCTTCCCCTCTTTCAGGAGAAAGCAAAAGCGAGGATCAGCGGGATGACATGGAGATATGGTTGTTCTGCGGTTAATCCAATAGCGCAAGCTATTGCACTCTCATCAATCCCGCTATGCGCTTGCGTACAAAATTGATATGACTGCGCAGGCCATACAACTCTTCCGCAAAGGACAGCGGAATTGAAATCTGATTCACCCTTTCCTCAATCTCGTCCAGCCTCGCCATCTGCACCGGGTACACCTCGGCTCGCATAGCATGCGGCACATCTTCGATCGCCTGCTCGACGGTGCGCAACTGCCCGTACCAGCGGTATACCCGTGAACGCACTTTCCAGACATAGAGCGGCGGCACGATACGCGACAACGGCAGGATCAACGCACCGAGCGCAACGATTACGACCCACATCCGCTCGAAGAAATTGGCGAGCCAGAACGGCATGTAACGCTGCAGGAAAGGCGGACCGCTCTTGTAGAATTTTTCAGCATCGCGCGCGACCGGAATTTCAGTATAACTGGCGGTGGGAAATTCTCCCTGCTTGCGGAACCAGCCGGCGCCGCCGTGGATGTCCGATGCGGCCTGCACGAACAGATCGATCAACGCCGGATGCAGATTGTCGCGCGCGACCAAGGTCGCGGTCGGAGCAATCAAATGATAATTCTTGGGCGGCAGGTCGCGGCCCAGATCGACAATGCCTCGCGGCAAAACGACATTCGATAAAAACGGAAAGCGCCTGGTATACGCTTCAGCCTGCGCGAAATCGAAAAGTTTGATGCCCGGCGTTTGCAGCAGCATCTGGATCAGCAATTCTTCCGGCGCCGCACTGAATACCAAGCCATCGATCCGGCCTTCCAGCAACTCCACGGTTGCCGGTGTATTTTCCAGTGCGCCGAGCGTCAAATCGGTGGGTTCTACGCCATTGACTGACAATATTTTCTTGAAAAGCTGAGGTACGCCGGTACCTTCCGGACCAACGTTGATTTTAAGTCCCTTCAACTGGGTCAGTTGCATGACATCCTTTGTGTCGCGCAAAAAGAGCCACACCGGTTCGGTAAACAGGCTTCCCAGCGATACCAGCCCTTTGCGTTCGGCTTCGGCCTGCTCGGTTGAACCGCTTTGCACGAATGCGATGTCGACACCGGATTGACGATCCTGCAGCCGCTGGAGATTCTCCTGCGAACCGAGCGAAGGTTTCAGCGTCACGGTGATATGTTGTTTCGCCAGCGTGGCGGCATATCTTTTCGCGAATGCTTCATATGCGCTGTTTTCCTGCCCGGTGGAAATCGTCACGTGCCGCGGCGGCGATGGATCAATCAGCCAATATGCAACAAGACACACCAGCACAATCACGGCGGTGGCCGGTCCGGCAGTAACGACGAGATCACGCAGCGAGAATTGGGTGAACCTGAAAATTTTTGGCATGAATGGCCTGTAAAAACACACGTGGCCACACCATGCCAAGAAACAGCAGACTATGCAAGAGGCAAGCCCTTGCCCGGGAAAGAAAAACAGATATCGATATCGACACCGTCCTCGAGTATTTCAATAACCCAACACACCGTTAACGATAAGACAAGCGGGATCGATGCACGAACGTTGTCCGCCCTGCGACTCCTACCGGACCGCATGGGATACGGGAGGCCGGCTATACGGGAGGCCGGCTCGGCCCGATATGGGCATATCGTCTTCGCCGGTCATTTTCCGCATCGTGCGATAGAAAACTGGCGGCAATGGCAAACCACTCTTCGATTGATATCACGCGCTGCGCAATTTGAAATAGTTCTTCTTCCTTGATCAGCCTTTGAAAAAGATTGTTGCAATAAAGCTCCATCGAACGGCAAAGCTCTTCGACCTTTACTGCGCCCTGTTCAAAAGCCTGGCGCAATCCATCCCGCATCGACCGCAGAATGTTAAGTCCGCGCAGACTCAAGGACTCCAGTTCGGCTAACAGCGAATCCGCTTCCCTGGTTGCCTTCCGGATTGCGGGGATGACATAAACTTCCACTTTGCGCTCATGACAGTATTGGTCGAACCGGGACAGTTTATCCACTGCCGATTCAAGACTGACAGGATCGGTATCTTTCGGATTTTTGGCACTGCTTTTAATATTCTGCTGAAGTGCGGACAAGTTACAGCGCGCTTTTTTCTGCTCGACTGACAAAGCAACTAAAGAATAGGTGGCGGTTAGCATTTTTTTCCTTAAATCATCAAATGCTTGGGACACCTCCAATACGGTGTGGAGGATTCGACTGAACCGACTGCTTTAAAGAAGAGTGGAGGTGAACCAGTTGGCAAACGTGTCGCGGTAGTATAGAAAAATGCGCAATGTCTTGTTTGATATAGCGCAAAGTCGCGGGAAACAGCGCGTATTTGAAGAGAATTCGGCCGCAAAGCGTTGCTATTAGACTGCAAATTTCCATGGATAACTGCACCATCATGGCCGGCGGCATTTCGTGCCGCCGGCCATGATCGCAGTATCTTGATCAAGGCACGATATGCGCCGGTCGGTCTAATCCAGTTTTACCGCATGCTCGCGCGTTGTATGGAATGTCAGCTTGGGCCAGCGCTCCTGTGTCAGTTTCAGATTGACACCCGACGTAGCAAGATAGGCCATATTGCCGGCGGCATCATAAGCGATGTTGTGCCCCGCCGAAGATTTCTCGAAATCGGCCAGTACGCGCTTGTCCTCACACGATATCCAGCGGGCGCTGTTGATGCTGGTGCCCTCGAATACCGCATCGACGCCATATTCATTCAACAGCCGGCTCGCAACAACTTCGAACTGCAGCACGCCGACCGCGCCCAGAATCAGATCGCCGCTATGCGCCGGCTTGAATACCTGCACTGCGCCTTCTTCGCCGAGTTGCTGCAAACCCTTGTGCAGTTGCTTGATCTTCAAAGGATTGCGGATGCGCACCGATCGGAAGAAGTCCGGCGCGAAATACGGAATGCCGGTGAACTGCAGCAATTCACCTTCGGAAAAACTGTCGCCGATCTGCATGTTGCCGTGGTTGGGCAAACCGATGATATCGCCGGCGTACGCTTCCTCGACCTGTTCGCGGCTGGATGCCATGAAGGTGACGACGCTCGCGACCTTGATCTCGCGGTTCAGGCGCAGATGCTTGATTTTCATGCCGCGCTCGAAGCGCCCCGAACAAACACGCAGGAAAGCGATACGGTCCCGATGCGCAGGATCCATATTGGCCTGAATCTTGAAAACGAAACCCGAGAACGGCGCTTCGACAGGCTTGACGGAACGCACTGTCGCATCGCGTTCACGCGGCGGCTGCGCCCAATCCAGCAGCGCATTGAGAATTTCGCGCACGCCGAAGTTGTTGATCGCGGAACCGAAAAATACCGGCGTTTGCGTGCCTGCCAGAAAGGCATCCAGATCGAATGGGTGGGAAGCTCCGTGAACCAGTTCGACTTCCATCTTGAGCTGCTCGATCTCGAGCGGGAACATTTCTGCCAGGCGCGGATTATCGATACCCTTGATGACTTCAAAAGTCTGGTCGGCTTTTTCACTGCCGGCGGCAAACAGCATGATTTCGTCGCGCAGCAAGTGATATACGCCACGGAACGTTTTTCCCATGCCGATCGGCCATGTCACCGGCGCGCACCGGATATCGAGCACCGATTCCAGTTCGTCGAGCAACTCCAGCGGATCGCGCGTTTCGCGGTCCATCTTGTTCATGAAGGTGATGATCGGCGTATTGCGCATGCGGCAGACATTGAGCAGCTTGATCGTCTGCGCCTCGACGCCCTTGGCCGCATCGATCACCATCAATGCGGAATCGACTGCCGTCAGCACCCGGTAGGTATCTTCGGAAAAATCCTGGTGGCCCGGTGTATCGAGCAGATTCACCACATGGCCGCGGTATTCGAACTGCATCACCGAGCTGGCCACGGAAATGCCGCGCTGCTTTTCAATTTCCATCCAGTCCGATGTCGCATGGCGGCCGCTCTTGCGCGCCTTGACGGTGCCGGCGAGCTGAATCGCCCCGGAAAACAGCAGCAGCTTTTCGGTCAACGTGGTTTTGCCCGCGTCGGGGTGTGAAATAATACCGAAGGTACGGCGGCGCGCCACTTCGCGCGCAATCAGTTCCACCGGAACCTTGCGGGAATCGGGAACAGAAGCATCGGCGGTATCGGGCGTTGGCAGATCAGGAATGGTGGCCATGATAATGGGCCTTGCAAAAAGGCGTAAAGTCTACCGGCTCTTGGCGATGAAGTCTAATATCTTGACTGAAAAGAGGAAATTCCGCATTTCATCCATTCCTGCATCGATCTTGTCCATCATATGCAATCAGCGTTCAATGCGCACAATTAACCATGTTTCCGGATGCGGTAACATTCGATGTTATAGAACAAATTGAGCATGAAATGAATAATCCGGCCGCCGGCGTTAAGGCATTATTGTTTGATCTGGGTGGCGTATTGATTGATGTTGATTTCAACAAGGCTTTTGAAGTCTGGAGCAGATATTCCGGCACGCCGGCCTCGTTGCTGCGTTCCAGATTTTCAATGGATGCATTTTATCAACAACATGAACGCGGCGAAATCGATGCCGGCGAATACTTTGATTCGTTGCGCAGTTCGCTCGGTATTACTCTGTCGCATGCGGAGTTCGAAACGGGATGGAATGCGATCCTCGGCACAGAAATTCACCAAACCACTGCACTTCTTGTTTCGCTGAAGCAGAAAATTCCTCTATATGTATTCAGCAATTCCAATGCGGTCCATCAGCGATATTGGACAGCAGAATATGCGGCCATGCTTAACCACTTCGAACGCGTGTTCGTGTCATCGGATATCGGCAAGCGGAAACCTGATCCCGAGGCATTTTTACATGCATCGCGCGAAATCGGAATGCCTCCCGATCGCATCATGTTTTTTGATGATACAAGGGAAAATGTCGACAGTGCGAGTAGAGTCGGTATGCATGCAGTCCATGTCGTGTCCGTAGACAGTATAAAAACCGCTGTTGCCGGATATTTTTGAACGATGACGGAATGCAATAAACGAATCAGTGTTGAATCACCTGGCCAAGCGTCAGACTGTTAAAGTCCAGCTGCATGTTCAAAAGTTGTTCTGCCTGCCCTAGACGCACCAATCCGCGCAGTGCTTCCCGATATATATTCTTGTCGTATTGAGATGCCTTGGCGCTGCACATCGCCTCAACCATTGCTTCGATCACGTCATCTGAATAAATTAGCGCTCGCATGTGCGATCCTTGATACAAATCCCGTTCGTAATCCGGCAGCGGCATTCTGCCGTCGTCAATAGCAGTTATGAAAATGACTCCAGAACTACTGCAAAATTTTTGCTGTGCTATAAATATTTAAAGCCTCCTGCCTGGAGCAGCGCTTTCAGAATAGTGGATGTGGAACATCGCGGCTTTGAGCACACACAAGAATTTATGTTTTATGGACTTTGACGGCACACTACTGTGACGATTTCAGAATGGCTGAAGCGCATAAGTCATGATATTGAGAGTGGAATGTCATCCCGGGCATGCCGGTGAACAAGAGCCGCAGGCTTTTTTCCTTGGCGACAGGCGTATCGAAATCAGCACGATTGCAGATCGCTGGCTGTCGCAGGAATATAGCTATTTCAAGGTACAGGCGAACGACCACGCATTCTATATTTTGCGCCGTGACAAGCGTACAGAAAAATGGGAGCTGACGTTGTTCCAGTCAGGCATCGTGCGGCAGAAACACGGCAGACTGGTCTAGCCGGTTATTATCCGGAAATTTTAATTTTCGCGATCTACCTGAACGCACTTGATTGAATCGCCTTGCGCGTGCTGCTTGATATTCGATACCTGATTGCGTCCTCTGCGTTTTGCATCGTACAGCGCGTTATCCGCCATCATGACCAGCGCACCGCGATTCGTCATTTCCGGGCTCAGTGCAGACACGCCGATGCTGAGCGTCACTTGATGAGGATCGCAATGCAATTCTCTTGCTGCCCATCGCAGGCGTTCAGCAAGGTGGAACGCCACTTTACTGTTGGTGTTGGGCAGAATGACTGCAAATTCATCGCCGCCAAATCGTGCCGGCACATCGTTTGCCCGAGCATTTTGATTAAGTATCCGAGCCACCGATTGCAGCAAGTCATCACCGGCAGTGTGTCCCAGCGTATCGTTGAAATTCTTGAAGTTGTCGACATCGACCATCAATAAGGATAACGGCGAATTGTAGCGGCGCGCCCGTTCATATTCTTCCTCCAGCTTGTCTTCAAAAGCACGACGATTGTATAGACCGGTCAAACCATCAGTCACACTGAGCACTTCAAGTCTGCCGAGCGTCGTTTTCAAGTCGTTTTGATACTGCACCATTTGTTGCTCGTACAGTTTTGCCTTGGTGATATCCAGTCCCATACAACCCAGCAATCGACGCTGCCCTTCCACCATGAATTTCGAAACTTGCCAATAACTTGTTTGTCCGTCACGCAGCAGCACTTCTTCTATTTCACTTTTTGGCAGTCCGTCAGTCATTACACTCAAGTCGCGTTCGCGCAAGCGGCGCGCAATATCTTCAGGCCATAACTGAAAATCATCTTTCCCCAGGATATCGCACAACTGCAAATTGCTTTGCTTCAAAAAAGGTTGGTTCACATAGATATAACGGCCATGCTCATCCTTGAGACTGGCCAATACCGGGCTGTTATCCATGAACGCTTTAAAGCGCAACTCGCTTTCTTGCAGTGCCGTGACTTGATAGCTGATTTCTACCTGCGCAACCGCCTGGCGGGCCAATGCGCGCAATGCTCCCTTTTGAGCCGCGGTCAATTCGCGGGGAATGCGGTCGATGACACACAAGGTCCCCAGCGCATGGCCTTCTTGCGTTACCAGCGGCGCGCCTGCGTAAAAGCGCGTATACGGCTCAGCAGTAACCCAGAGGCTGTTCACGAAACGTTGGTCATGCCACGTATCAGGCACGATGAAAAGTTCGTGCGACTCCAAAATTGCATGATTGCAGAAAGAGCGATCGAGCGTCTTGTGCGTCGTCTGCAAGCCAAACCTGGCTTTAAACCACTGCCGGTCTTCATCGGCCAAACTAATCAAGGCGACAGGAGTGTCGCAGATGAGAGCGGCAAGAGACACGATGTCATCGTACGCCTGCTCAGCAGGAGTATCGAGCACATTGTATTTACGAAGCGCCTGAAGCCGTTGCGCTTCGTTGTACGGCAATACGGTTTTCATGCTCTTCCTATTATTTATCATCGGCTCTTGCGCTTTTCATGAAACGATTGACCAGATACGGAAATTCCGGCCTTGGTCATGTTTCCTTTCACCTTGCCAACGAGGAATAAAAAAGTGCAAATTCCGGCAGGTTGTCCGGCAACAAACGGCATGGCGGACGAGATCGCATTTCCGCGTAACTATCAGTCACATATTAGTAAGCGGCTTCGAAGAATAGTTTGCGCCAAAACAGAACACTGCATTCCTGTATGCATACTTCAGGATATTCACTTGTTTTCGATCGACGCTGCCAGCCAAAACACTTGTGCATGGAAAAGGAATATTCGATGAGGCGGAATTTCCAGCGGATTTGGAAGATGAGAGAACCCGGCCGTCTGACAGTATCGGTCCGCATGGCGTACGCACTAAAGACAATTCCATCGGCATCACCGATGCAGGTTTACCTTCCGGCATCCAGCCCAATGAAGTTGGCGGCATTGCCAAGTAAAACCTGATCCGCAGAAAGTGGAAAACAAGTCTTGATTGCGCACGGCGGAAACCGGACTATTCGCGCCGATTCCGGCGGAACAAAAATGAGAATGGTAAAGGCAGTCCGCAGCGCTGAAGATAGGCCGCAACCCATTGGCCGTCTTTTTCTTTTCACCCAGTCTAGGTAGGGACAGAGCGCCGAACTATTTCATACCATCCTTTTATTTATTGTAATGAAGGACAATGGCTGGTTGTGTTGCCTGAGTAATCCTGGACGGCAAATAAGACCACTCGGTCGGTTCGCTCACCAGTTCACAACCGTTACCAGAATTGCTTTCTAGGGCGGCTCCGGGAAGCCAATATGGTTTACCGTCAACTTTTAACCAATAGGCTATGGCAAATCGTGAGCCTAATTTGACGAGAACTTCTTTACCTTCAGGTGGCATCTTTACATTGCAATCAGTCATCCTTTACCTCGCCTATTTTTCCATACGGCTATTATCGACAGGCAGGAAAAGGCAAGATTTGATTTTATGCAAATTACTGTCTTGAAGAATCAATCGCAGCGTTAAATAGTCGATTAGTTACCCACAATTACAGTGGACAACATTGTGGATAACCATGAACAACGTTACTCAACTACATGATTACCAAGGCTTCCGGCAGATTGATTTAAATCAAGGCAAAAAAAGCCCGCTACCTTTCGGCAGCGGGCTGAAATCCAAATCTTAGGAGGGATTGGAGAAGACAAATCATTATAACTTTCCGATTATTTAAACGATTAATTTTTACAATCCGTTACTCGATTTCATAGAAACATATTGCGCTCTGCACATGCATATAAAAAAGCCCGCATATTTTCTATGCGGGCTTTTGTCCCCTCTCCTTCTTGGAGATAGATTTTTTAATTTCTGCTAAGCATTCTGCGCTTGAATTCATCAATAGTCATTATGCAGCGCACAAAAATCGATTTATCGCCTTTCGTAGCTCACAGGCAACATAAACGACCACTCTCAACCAATGGTTCTTTGCTTCTCTACAGACTGCTTTCAATGCCGTTTCAAAGTCCGCCGCTCAAGCAGTTTTTGGCTTGAACTGCTTGTCACTGATACGAAATTTATTGCGACGGTCGCCCATCAGGAAACGCAAATCTTTAATGCTCAATTCAGTGACTTCATGCATCCTGATTAAGAGTGAAGCACCGACAGGCAATCGGCGATGGCGGATTTTGCTGATCACCGGAGGCGCGACTTCCAGCGCACGTGATAATGCTGCGTCATTTTTCAGTTTGAGTTTGCCGATTAAAGAAGCCAGCAGATTGTCCGGGTCGTATTGGGTTTGTTCCGAAATTTTTTCAGCGTTCATTGTTTCATCCTCACTATTGATTGTATCAGGGTGATTTTGACTAATTGTAATGAAGCAGCTTTGATAATCCACAATATATTTTTATTAATAAATTCAATTTTCCCTTTCATGGAATCGGCGCGATATCCGGCAGCGGACTCTTCTGTAAATGAAGATATTCATTCGATATCCGAAAAGCGGCAATAAAAAATCCGCTGCGATTACTCGCAAGCGGACTTTCCAAAATTAAGATCGGACCTGCTCGAACTATCTATGCCGCTGGCGCGCACCAAACGTTGGAGGTCATCCGGCCTGATGCCTTTCCTGATCGAAAATATTCAGATACGCGGACTGAGCGACACATGCAATCTGATCCGATTGCCGGGTTGATACGGCATCACGCTTGTATAGGTGCGGCCATGATATTCATATGTAACCGCATAGCCGGTAGTACGTGGTTCCCAATGGTCGACGGTATGGCATTGGCGTACCGGTTGTTGGGTGACGGTCGCGTGATTATTTTGGATGCGGTCACCGACAATCGCGCCGGTGATCGCTCCGATTGCAGTCGCGGCGGTGCGGCCGTTGCCGCCTCCAACCTGATTACCCAATAATCCGCCTGCGACGCCTCCGACGATCGAACCGCCGTACCCTTGGGTTTGCTGCTCTACCGGCACATATTCGGTTCTGCATTCCTGCTGCGGCTGATTGACCTGTTCAATTTGCGGAGCAACACTGATGACCCGCGCCGAGTCATCGAAATCGGCCGCATTGGCGCCTGCAAGAACGCTCAAAAAAAACAGGAAAGCAACCGCTTTAAGTCGTGTGTTCATCTGAATCTCCCTTGTCTGATCGGTGATTAGAATAATCGCAGGCAATGAAGATTTGTTGAACTACAGAAATGTAAAAGTCTGTTTCAGATATTTCGGATTTCCCGAATTTTTACGGATAAACGGGCTTTTGATCCAGACAAATGCCGGCAAATGGAGCACCGGCCTCGATCTCCATCATTGCGGCCATGCGGAATACGCATTCGTCCCAGGCACTATCCGGCACATGAAACCGGCTTGTTGCGACAAAGCGCAGATCCGTAGAAATTCAAGGAAAGGCTGCGAGCAATGCCCTGACAAGCCACATCAATAATCCAATACCTACCGCAAACATGAGCACCCATGCAGCGGTTGGCAGTTTCCTTTTTTTCATATTGCATTTGCATGAAGAGGCGAAACGAACTGTCAGTCTAGAACAACGACAGCCAAGGTGGATTGCGCCCGGTCAATTAAATCTTCACCGGCCAGACTGCGAATGAAAATTCAATTCCGGAAAAGATTGAGCCGTCACAGCCTGGCGTTCAAGCCGGAGCATGGATGCATTACAACAAGCATGAAAACAAACAATCAGCAAACCGGGTATTTATTTCATTTGACCAAGGACAACCTGGAACGATGCAATTTGGTTATCTTGAACCGATGGGAGGATAAGGTTTATTGCACGGCAAATTGCAAGGAATGATCCTGATTGCCCATCCGTATATGAATCACTTCAATGGTTTTCAATCAGACCTTAAAGCGTAATGCCGGAGAGAAGGCGCTTTGGATTATGCAGCGAGCAATTTACAGGTGATGTCGATGCAGAGCATTAGCCGTGTTCCCGCTACAAGTCGCGTCTTGTCATGGTTAACCACGGGTCTGCTTTGTTTCGGATTGGCGGCGTGCGGCGGCGCCGATATTTCGACACCGGTTGCTCAATCATCGCAAGGGAATCCGGCTTCTTTCGAAAGCGGCCAACCAGCCGGCGGTAACGGGCAGCAGGCTGCAGGATTATTTTTTATTGCCGGCAGTATCGACGGCCCGGGATCGGTCGATGGTACGGCTGCGCTCGCGAGATTCAACAGCCCGCGCGGTATCGCATTCGACCTGACGGGCAATCTGTATGTAGCAGACTATCTGAATTATACGATCCGCAAAATTACGCCGGCGGGTGTAGTCACGACCTTCGCAGGAAAAAGCGGCATGGCCGGCAGCGCTGACGGCATCGGGGAGGCTGCGCGGTTCGGTGGCCCGTTCGGCATTGCTGCGGATAACGCGGGCAATCTGTACGTGACGGATCTGAACGCCATCCGCAAGATCACGCCGGCAGGTGCCGTCAGTACATTGGCCGGTTCGGCAAATACGGCCGGCAGTTCCGACGGTTCCGGCGCGGCTGCACGATTCAACAATCCCGCCGGCATCGCTGCGGATGCATCGGGTAATGTATACATCGCTGATTTCCTCAACAACATCATTCGTAAAATCACCCCGGCCGGCACAGTGACTACCTTGGCCGGTACGGCGGGTGTCACGGGCAGCGCCGATGGCACAGGCGCCGCAGCGCAATTCAACAGGCCGCAAGGCATTGTTGCGGATGGCTCCGGCAATCTGTACATTGCCGACCGGGACAACCTTGTCATTCGCAAGATCACTCCGGCAGGCGTGGTAACCACGATCGCCGGCACACCGGGAATTGCCGGCGCTGCCGACAATGCCGGAACACCAGCACAATTCTTTGCGCCGCAAAACATTACCGTTGATGCAATCGGCAATCTTTACGTCGCCGATGCATTTACGTTTCCCGGCATGTGTCCTTGCGGCCCGAACGGCATCATCCGCAAAATTTCGCCGGCGGGCGTGGTTTCGACATTGGCCGGAACAGCGAAGGCCTCGGGCAGCGCCGACGGTACAGGACCTGGAGCACGGTTTGATTATCCTCTCGGCATCACGGTGAATCCTGCAGGCGATGTCTATGTCGCGGACGCGTTGAACAATACGATTCGCAAGATCACTCCGACGGGAACCGTAACCACTGTCGCCGGCACGGCGCGCGTGATCGGCAGCGCCGACGGTACAGCACCGACAGCCGGGCTTAATGACCCGATCGGCATTGCGGCCGATGCGTCAGGCAATTTGTATATCGTTCATGCCGATAAGCTTGCGGATGCCGGCAACGCAGTCGTACGAAAGCTTGCTTCGACCGGCATGGTGACAACGGTCGCCCGCTTTGCGGGAGTCACAGGCACAGGCTTCATTGACGGCTCTGGACAATCTGCACGGTTCGATCAGATGCATGGGATCACGATCGATACGGCGGGCAATTTATATATCGCGGACGCCAATAACGCCATCGTCGGCAAGATCACGCCTGCCGGCGCAGTCAGTACGCTGGCAGGAACGGCCGGCAGCCATGGCAATGTCGACGGCAGCGGGCTTGCCGCACGCTTTCAGAAGCCTGTTGCCATCGCGTCCGACAAGAATGGCAACCTGTATGTAATCGATGCGTTTCACGATTCCTCGGGCGCCGACAGTGCAACCATTCGCAGAATCACGCCGGCAGGCGCTGTGACGACCATCGCCGGCACGGCAGGCATGACCGGCGATGCCGATGGCATCGGAGCGGCCGCGCAATTTACCAATCCGCGCGGCATCACGGCGGATTCGCAAAACAATCTGTACATTACCGATGCATCAAGCAATACCATTCGGAAAATCAGCCCGGCCGGCGTGGTAACTACCTTGGCGGGCAAGGCCGGTGTCGCAGGCAACAGCGATGGCATCGGCTCAGCTGCATTATTCAATAAGCCGCAAGGCATCACGATAGACCAGTCGGGCAATCTCTATATAGCCGATACCCTGAACAATGCCATCCGAAAAATCGCGGCCGGCGCCGCCGTCAGCACGATTGCAGGAGCAACCGGCCGGGAAGGCATTTTGTTGAACGCCCTGTCGGACAATTTTTATCGGCCGATCGGAATCACGGTCATCGACCAAAAAACCCTGGCTGTTACGACTTCCGACAGTGTGCTCGGTTTGAGGCTGCCGTAATGCGTTACCGGCTGTTTCCGTGATTATGTCGACAGCGCCGTTCGCTACGGTTTTCAAACCGGCTCTCGGCGTTGCGTCCGGCCGGACGATCGAAAACATGCATGGCCGGTCAGTCCCTTCAGTTGCATTGGATCCAGTTGCCCATGCGCCGGCAGGACTTGCCGGCGTTATCCAGATAAATATTTCCTGTACCGCCGTTATAGCGATTACCGCCAGTTCCCCAGCATCCTCCTGCGTCGCAATTATTCACGACTGAAGGCGATGTCGATGGCGCCGGCGTCTGGCTGTTTGACTGAGAAGGAGACGGCAACGCGGGCCGGGCTTGCGGGCTGGCCGGTTCTTGCGGCGGTATCCGCAGGCGCCCGATATCGGGAGGCGTTGCATGGCTTCGAACCGGTGCGCGTTTTTTTGTGCAGTCTGTCTGATTTTCGGCCGGCTTGCATTTACCGGGTTGTCCAAATGCCGTGCCTGCCATTTGAGCAAGAAAAACTGACATGACGAAAATGCACGAATTTTTCATTACTTGTATTGCTGCAGGGACAGGAAAGGACTCGCGCGACTTCTTTCCATGTTTATCGATGCATACCAAAACGATGAAAGCATTCAGCGCCGTGATTGTTCAAACACTTCTTCTTCGGCTTTATAGTCGTCGGCACATGTCTTGTTGCAGAATCGCCGCACATTATCCAATGCTTCGTTGCAGTACCAACATGCTCCCTTTGGCTTGAGATCCGATGCTATCTTCCTGGACGCAACAGGCGATTGCCTGGATGGATCGATTCGGTCGTTTGTACGTTCAGCGTTATCCATGATTTGCTTGAGCGGTGTGCGAGTTTAATTAACTGAGCGGCAATCAGAAACCAGCAATCGGTCAAAGACAATGTTCAAGATGGTTTTGTCATGCTATACCCTATTCACAGGATATGCCAATTGCAGCATGTCTGTTTTAATTGATGTCGATCCGCTTTCCGTGAAAAGCTGCGGCGTCGAACATCAGCATACGGAGAATGGCGATCCGTTCGCTGCGAGCATCTGTCCGCCGGGTGCAATTCATCAGTCATTTCTTCGCATCGTGCTTTTGCAAACCATTGCTTTTGGAAAGATTACGTAAGAGAAAATATGTGAGCATGACGGATATCAAGAAGATGGATGATTCTGTCGCACAATGGAATAGAATCAAATGAATATCATGAAAAGTCGAGCCGGCTCGGCAGGAGAAAACAATATGCAGGAAAAACCGGACTTCAGGAATGCCTGATAAAACGATTAAGGCAGCAACGTGATGGTTGCATCGTCATGATGCGCGCCATGTGCTTTGAAACAGACTTCGATTAATTTATCCGGCTACTCCAATCAAGAGAAATGCGGTCGATGGGTTACGATGACGTTACCTGAAACAGGATTGCAAGTGATTTTCCGGCATTGGCTGGAATCAAGACATAAAAAAGCCCGCGAACCTTGCGGCTGCGGGCTAAATCCATCCTTTGGGAGGGTGGAGGAGACAGGTCAACTATAGCGCCGCAACTGATAAAAGTATGCTTTTAATTTCAAATACCAGATATGCGCTTCAGTGATGACGTTATGTAGCACCGTTTTTCTTTTGCGTTTACTTGGCCGTTCAACCTGTCCGCAATCTTGCCTGCGAAAGTAAAAAATGAAAAATACCGACGATCTCGGAAAGCTGGTCCTGCGCATTACTCTGGCAATCCTTTTATTATTTCACGGAGTTTCCAAACTGATTAACGGCCCCGGCGCAATTACGCAACTGGTGGCGAATGCGGGAATGCCGCCGGCGTTGGGATATCTGGTCTATATCGGAGAAGTGGTCGCGCCGGCGCTGATTCTGATCGGCGTCTGGACAAGGCTGGCGGCATGTATTGCCGCAGTCAATATGATCGTTGCTTTACTGCTGGTCCATACCAGTCAATTTTTCACCTTGTCCAAGACAGGCGGATGGGCGCTTGAACTGCAGGCCTTTTACTTGTTGACTGCAGTTGCAGTGGCATTGCTTGGCGCCGGCCGCTATAGCACCGGCGGCAATTCCGGAAGATGGAATTGACTCATTGCTCCAAACCCCATTGAATCAATCCGCTATTGAATCAATCTTTTTTCGGCAATACTCCTTTGTTTTGTTCGCTGTCCGTGTTTTGCTTGGTGCCATCCTTCTGATGAGCATTTTCATGCCTGGATTCGCCAATCTGTTCAATCATTTTTTCAGTATCGTGCTGACCGGGAGTTTTATCGCCGCTTCCGATGTCAGCCTCATCTATCAGACTTTTAACTTGAGCCGTCATGAGGGTACCCTCCTATCGCATCAGGCGGTCACTGGTGTGGATTAAATATAAGATGTATTTGCAAATGGATAGTTCTGCATTCATCGCAATTGGTCAAATAAGTTTTGACATTTCATTGCGGATGACCGCAATCGCGGGAACAGCCGGTCTGTCTCTGATGAGACCGTTCTTGCAACGGCCGGCCGGAACATTCGAGCATGCACAAGGCGAAAACCGGCTTTCGGTTGTGCGGCCGATCGGATTTCCGGCCGCCACATACCTTGGCATGGCTGGCCTTTTTTCATATCGCCAAGACGTCGTCCGGCCTCATTTCTTCACATAATCAGAACCGCTGCGGCCAGCGGTCGATTGGCGAAAGTAACGGCCAGAGGCCGTATGGCTCCTGCCTTCAGCTTGCAGCCTGGGCGTTTTCGGTAACTTTCGGCTTGCCTTGGGCGTCGCTCAAACGGTATTTCGTTCTGCGGTCTCCCATCAGGTCGCGCAACTCGCGTACGCTCATCGTGCTGACCTCGTGCATCCTGATCAACAGCGACGCGCCGACCGGCAGGCGGCGATGACGAATCTTGCTGATCACCGGCGGCGCCACTTCGAGCGCGCGCGATAGAGCGGCGTCGTTTTTCAGATGCAGCTTCTCAATCAGGACATCAAGCAAATGGTTCGGATTGTAGGTATCTTGGCTGGTAAGCGTATGGGTCGTCATGGATGACTCTCTTTCAATGGTTAAGAATGGAATTATTTTCCTGTTCTCAAGCAGTGACATGCTCTTTTGCGCATAATTCCATGTTATTGAAAATTTATTTGATTTAACACAATGGACGACTGGAATCGATGCCGCAACTGATACAAATTGCCCGTGAGCAGCAGCACAGGCAGACTACCTGATAATTCATTGCATGACAGAATCTATTCGATTTATTCAGATTCCCGTGCATCGATTTGAAATTCTCGGGCTTGATCGGCTTTGAAAACTTATTTTTGATAAACACTGACAATCAATCTTAAAGGACGAAAATGAATTCACCTTCCAGCTGGGTGTGGTACGCATTGGGATCGGCGTTTTTTGCGGCGCTCACCGCATTATTCGGCAAGATCGGCGTTGCGCATATCAATTCAAATCTGGCGACATTCATTCGGACGGTTGTGATTCTGGCCGTCATCGCTGCAATTCTTTCTTTTCGTGGTGAATGGGAAAAACTGCAATCGGTATCGCCTGTCACATGGTTCTTTTTAGTGCTTTCAGGGATCGCAACCGGCTTGTCCTGGTTATGTTATTACCGTGCATTGCAGCTTGGCCCCGTCTCAAAAGTTGCGCCTGTCGATAAATTAAGCGTTGCGCTCGCCATCGTTTTCGGCATGATGTTCGTTGGTGAAAAGCTTACCTGGCCGGTGGCGTTGGGTGGTTCGCTGATAGTCGCCGGCTCGATTGTGATTATCTCCTTTTAGATTGAATTGCCTGACCCGCACCGCTTCGTGCAGGTCAGGCAGCCGGCGAATTCGGCAATCAGCCTAGCGTGACAGGAACGAATATCTTTGCGTCTCCGCGCTGAACCAGCAAAGCCAAATGCTTGCTTTCCTTGGCTACCAGGCCCTGTAACTGCTCGATGGTTTTCACCGGTGTGCCGTTTACAGAGATGATGACATCCCCTGCTTCGATTCCGGCCCTCGCAGCCGGGCCGGCCGTTTGTTCCACGACAAGACCGGAAGAAAGATTCGCCTCGTTTTTTTCCTTCGGCGTCAGTGGACGGACTGCCAGACCAAGCTTGCCCTGCGGTGCAGTGCCCGCACCGGAATCGTCGGCGGCGACCAGCTCTTTTGCTTCGCTCAAGGTAGCTGCCAGCTCGATTTTCTTTCCTGCCCGCCATACCTCAAGCTTCGCCTTTTCCCCTGGCTTGCCCATTCCGACCAAGGTAGGCAAATCGCCGGATCGCGTTATCGGCTGCGAGTTGTATTTGAGGATGACATCGCCCGGCTGAATGCCTGCCTTCGCTGCGGGGCTGCCGGTCGCAACGCTGGAAACCAGCGCACCGTCAGGTTGCTTGAGCTTGAACGACTCGGCAAGCGTTTGATTGAGTTCCTGTATGGTGACGCCCAGACGCGCATGAGTCACCTTGCCGGTCGACACGATCTGGTCTTTCACTTGCAATGCGACATCGATCGGGATGGAAAAGGACACGCCCTGATAGCCTCCGGTCTGGCTATAAATCTGCGAATTGATTCCTACTACATTGCCATTTGCATCGAACAGCGGACCGCCGGAATTACCCGGGTTCACCGCAACGTCGGTCTGGATGAATGGCACATATCCGTCACCCGGCAGCGAGCGGCCTTTCGCACTGACGATTCCGGCAGTCGCGCTTTGCTCGAATCCGAAAGGCGCACCGATGGCAAGCACATAGTCGCCGACGCCAAGCTGTGCCGGATTGCCGAGGCTGACCACCGGGAGATTATCGGCATTGATTTTGAGAACGGCGACGTCGGTAGCCGTATCGCTTCCCAGCACTTTGGCTTTGTATTCACGGCGATCGCTCAGTTTTACGGTGACCTCGTCCGCGTTCTGTACGACGTGCGCGTTGGTAAGAATCAGCCCGTTCTTCCCGACGATGAAACCGGACCCTTGTCCACGCACCGGGACATCGCTGCGCGGCATCTGACCGTTCGATCCGGGCAGGCCACGGAAAAACTTGAAAAGGGGATCGTCAGGCGCTCCGTCCGGAGCGCCTTTCATGCCGGTCTTGGCAATGCCTTCGGTATTGACGCCCACGACCGCAGAACCATAGCGTTCGACGATCGCTCGATAGTTTGGCGCAGTCATTGGACCGATCGGAGCAGTCACGTTCGATACGGGAGCCGGCGCCACCGCTGCAGTGTTTTGCGATATCGGCGATTTGTCATGGAACCATTCCGAAGGATTCCAGCCGACCGCGCCTGCGGTGCCTGTTGCGATAACACTTGCTGCAACGAGAGGCAGCGCAAGTAATTTGATTTTCATGTTCGTTTCCTTTTCTATAGCTGGATCGAAACTTCGACACCCTCGAATAATAGGAAAAGAAACTTAAGCCAAACTTAATGCGCTTATGCAAACATTCCGGGCGATGACGCTATAGGGCAAAGTCGACAACGACTTTCAAGCCGCCATGCCGGGATGTGTGGAGTTCGATACGGGCTCCGTGTTGTTCAACAATGTTCCTGACGATAGCCAAGCCCAGCCCGCTGCCCGTCTGGTCGTTCAGTTCCCTGCGATAAAAGCGGTCGAATACACGCTTCCTGTCTTGCTCCGGAATACCGGGGCCGGAATCTTCAATAACCAGCGATGCCTGTTTTTCATTCGCCGATATGCACGCATGAACCGCTCCCCCTTCCGGCGTATAGCGAACCGCATTGTCCAGCAAATTGCGCGCGAGAATCCGCAGCGCCGCCGCGTCGCCTGCGATAACCAGATGCTCCGGCGCGTCCAGATCGATTTCGATACGGCGGGTTTGCGCCAGATCGAATACATCTGCAATCGCGTGCCGCGTCAGTTCAGCCAAATCGGTCGGCGCCAATATCATGGCGGTATCGGCGGAGTCCGTCCGTGCGGCTGTCAGAAGCTGCCCGATCAGATGAGCTGCCCGGTCGACGCCGTCATTGAGCTTGGCGAGTGCCTGGGCTCGGGCTGCCTGATCCGGCGCCCGATCAAGCAATTGCAGTTGCAGTTTAAGCGCCGTCAAAGGAGAACGAAGCTCATGCGCCGCGTCCGCGACGAAAGCACGCTGGCTGGAAAACGCATGTTTGAGCCGCACCAGCAGCGAATTGAGCGATCTGACCAGCGGCGCGATTTCGCTCGGCACGCCCTCTTCCGAAACTTCATCCAGCGTACGCGCATCGCGCTGTGTGACTTCATTTGCCAGGCGCTTCAACGAAGACAGCGAACTGCCGACCAGCCACCAGATCAATAATGCCATCAGCGGCGCGAACGCGAGCAAGGGAGCAAGACTCCGAAGCGCCGCAGCCGCGGCCAGGCCGCGCCTTAACTCCAGCGGTTGCGCGACCTGGATGACGCGGTCCCTGGCGGCGACGCTATAGACACGCCAGCGTTTATTGCCCGCATCGACATCCGTAAATCCGAGCGTCGCCCGATCGGGCAGCCGGTTGCCGGGATGGGAAAGATATAACACCGTGCCGTTAGCCGTCCAGATCTGCACGACGACTTCCGAGGTGTCTTCCTCGGCGCTGTTAGGTAAATTCTGATTCGGCGCTACACCCTGATCACGCAAGGACAGTGCGATCTGACGCAACTGGTAATCGAACAGCTCCTCGTTTTCCTTCAGTGTGTTCCGGTACGTGATTACGCCGATCACCAGCGCGGTGCATACCGCGGAAAGCAAAAGAAAAACCGACAATCTGGTACGAATCGATTTCATGTTTTTATTTTCGGCTTTGGAATAAAGTAGCCTACACCGCGCACATTCTGGATGAAGTCGGCGCCGAGCTTGCGCCGCACGCCATGGATATACACTTCCACCGCGTTGCTTTCAATTTCCTCGCCCCATCCGTACATCCGCTCTTCCAGCTGCGCGCGGGACAGAATCGCACCGGGGCGCAGCATCAACGCTTCCACGATCGCGTACTCCTTTGCGGACAGCATGATACTCTTGCCATCGCGTTTCACATCCCTGGTCGCCGGATTGATACGCACGTCCAGAATGTCTATTTCCGGTTCGGCATGGCCGGCGCTGCGACGCAATGCCGATCTGATGCGCGCGGCAAGCTCGTCCGGATCGAAAGGTTTGACCACATAGTCGTCCGCGCCTGCATCCAGGCCCTTGACCCTGTCTTCGATGCCGTCGCGGGCCGTGATGACAATAACCGGCGTACTTTTCTTGCGAAGCCGAAGAGCATGCAGGACTTCAATACCGCTCTTGCCCGGCAGGCCCAGGTCAAGCAAAACCAGATCGAAGTGCTCGCTTGACAGCGCCGCATCCGCAGCGCGGCCATCGCGCACCCAATCCACCACATAACCTTCCTGCCGAAGTGAAGTGCCGACACTGTCGCCAATCATCCGATCGTCTTCCGCAAGTAGAATTCGCATCGTCCGTCCCCGTATCGCTGCATGCTTCGCAACGACATCTTCCTGTTACGTTCTAATTCCTGAAAGAAAAAGAAAGTTTGATTTAATGCAACCTATATATTCAAAAGTTGCCCGTCAGACTATTGACCATTGGAAAGGTCTCTTTATAATGATCAAAATCAATAGTTGCAATCACTAAAGAGGGCATCATGCAAAAGACCATGCAGAAGACGGCAACGTTCCAAGACGAACAGCGAGGCGCCTTCAACTTCAACAAACTTCAGGCTGTCCTCTGTATAACGGCTTCCGCAGCTACAAGCATCGCCCTCATCGTATGGGCCGTTAAAACGTTTTTCTGAAACCGGCCGGCGATAAATTCTACGCCGGCGCATCGGCTTTTGCTTCCGGCCGCATCCTTCCCGAACCAAGCTGCTTTATCCTTGCCGCCTTGACGCATCGATGCGCCAGGGCATCCGGCTCCTATCGTAACGCATCAGAGGTTTAAGCAGGCAACGCGGGCACCGATAGCTGCTCCGCATCGTTCAACCGTCCGCGATACAGCGCAGCGACAAGATCCGACTGCGTCACCATTCCCGCAAGCCGCCGTTCGTCATCGATAACAGGAATGTGGTGCAGTCCGGTATCGGAAAGCAGCGGCACCAGTTCCACGATATGCATCCCCAATGTCGCCGTGCGCACCGAACCGGTCATGATCTGACCGACCACTTCCGGTTTTTCAGAATGCGTATGCATGGTACGCCGGATGAATCGGCGAAGCTTGGTTTCAAAACCTTCGTAGACTTCCAGATCCGCATGCTTCATGAAATCGGCCTGGGTGACGATGCCGATGACTCGACGCACATGGTCAATCACCGGCAACGCCTTGATATGATGCTGTCGCAGCAATTTCCAGGCATCGTCAAGCGGCGTGCCGAATTTGACCGTAACAAGGTCGTGCGACATGATGTCGGCGCAGGTGATTTCACCAAAACGGCGGCGGTAGGCATGCATTTCGGTTTGCAAAAACAAGGCTTCAAGATCGTCGCGGCTGACATCGAGCACCTGGTTATATTGTTTCAGCACGTCATCCAGATCGGCTGGTGTAAAGCCCAGCCGATCACCGGGGCGGACATCATTGGTACCGTGGTTATTGCTATGGTCGAGTTGCGGTGGATGCGGATAACGGCGACGGGTGGCGTTATTGAAGAGGACGGCAACCAGCAGCAATAACAGAGAATTGATTCCGACCGGGGATAGCGCGAAACGGTAACCCTGTGCATGGATTGCCGGCCCGCCGAGGACGGCGGTCAGCGCAATCGCGCCGCCCGGAGGATGCAGGCAGCGTAATGCAAACATTGCGCCGATTGCCCCGGCGACGGCAATAGCCGCAGCCCATGACTGGTCGCCGATCCAGTGCGCGCTGGCCACACCTACAATCGCCGAGATCGTGTTTCCGCCAACGATCGACCACGGTTGCGCCAACGGACTTCCCGGCACCGCGAACAGCAGCACCGCAGAAGCGCCGATTGGCGCGATCAAAAAAATGCTGTCAACGGGACCAAGGATCAGGCGACATGCCAGACCGGTCGCACAGATACCGATCAACGCGCCGCAACATGCGCGAAACTGCTCGACACTATTGACAGAAACTGCTCCAGGCTTGAATCCGTGCAACCAACGTACTACGGCTTTCATTCACTTCTCTCCACGCTTGCAAGTCGCGGTGAGCATACCTGATTCGAGCTGTTTTTGTGCGCCGGATCAATATCGGCGGACGCCGGCCGGAAAGGATGCATTGATTTAAATCAATGCTATATTGCCGTTAGCAATCATGTAGTTAGACAACGTTAACCGTGGTTATCCACAGAATTATCCACGGTTAATGTGGGTAAGTCTGATCGACCATAATCGATCTCATTAAACAAAGAATCACTGCTTGCCCAATCCGGCATTACGGAGACGCTTACTGAAAATGCCGTTTGGGATGCATGATTCCTCCTGCATCGACGATATCCGCACTCAGCCGCCGCCGATCACCTCGGTAATGCGTCCTGAGCCGCCGCAATTAGTGCAACTGGTTCCGTCTTCTTTTTTGCCGCTGCCGTGACATACCGGACAGATATCCTCGCCCGTTCCTGGTGTGCCGGGCGCGGCTTCATCTCCCGGATTCAACGGAGTGCTTGTCCCGGCGCTCGAACCCGAAGCCGGCAATGGAGTGTTCATGGGATTTCCTTTCAAACCGAACAGGATCAGCGGGCGATTCGTTTTGTGCTGCATCCTTATAAACAAATAGACTGATCGGCAATGGAAAAATTCATGTGTAACCGCACAATAACTGTCCGTCCGCGCGCTATCGCCGGCATCAAAAAAAGACAGCCGGAAACGATATGCCGTTGGGACGGATATTCCCCTTTAACGATTGCCGCAGCCGGCTTTCACGCAACTCGACACCTCAGTCATTCTGCAGGGCGATATATAGAGCGATCGCATACGCTGGCAGATCTTCGAAAATCTGAAAGAGTTCTTTTGTCCTGACAAAATGTTCGATGATGGTGCAAGTCAAATAATTTGACTTCGATCCGGCAAGTATATTGATATGGGATATATAGCCGATGTTCTCGATAAAAAACTTTGACCATATGTCGACTGCGACCGTCGAACTCATTGCGTTCCGCAAGTCGAAAAACAGATTGAGCTTATCGCCTGCGTTGAATTGAACGCGGATTTCCTCGAATAAAATATCTCTTACTTCCTGCGCGGTTGCGCTGTTGATAACAAGGAGCAAGACAGAGCCGGAGATTTTTTGAATTCGCACGCTTGCGTGAGGCGACGTCAGAACGACAGTACCGTCGGGACATTGCTGTCGTTCCATATGACCAACTTGATGTTTCAACGTAGTTACCTTTTTATTACCAAGACAATGATCTGCTGCGAGGAATACCCACGCCTTTAAATAAATTATTTTTTGAAATGCCGCTTTTCTGAAAAGCTTGCATCAGCCTGTATGGCAATGAAAAGCATTCTTTATTTCTCGAATGCAAGGCAGTAAAGGACTATAAATATCAAATGAATCACGCAGCTTGATATTTATCAAACATGCCGAATGGCTGTTTCCTTTTTTACAGGAACACTTGGTTACAAGAATTAATGTACTGGATATAACAACGATTCCTGCCATGGATTCGTGCTCATTGATAGGCGTCTTATCGCTCTTGCGTTTTATGATACGACTCAACAGTTGCTGCATTTCATGACATGAGTCATTAAACGCATGCAACAATTACAGCCTCGATAATCGATGTCCGGAATAAGTAACCGCCTTAGGAAAGCACATGTTATTGGTCTTGGTGGCATTTCAAGAATTTACTGCGCCTTATATCACCTTGTTCATAGGCTGGATGGCAGGAATATTCGCAGGCTATATTTATGCGAAGCCGAAACCGAAGGTGAAATGTCCTCTGTGCAATCACAAAGTTCGGCATACCGGGCTATCCGATCACTTGCGTGACCGTCACTGAAAGCGATGTTCCCGATGCTTGGGACATGCAGTGACGTTAAAGCGCCTCGTAATGAAAATATTCATGATTACCGGCTTCATGCCGATACTGACGAATGCACGCGCTGCGGATTATTGAGAATATCTGTAGGAAGGAGGCTTTTCGCCCGAATAAAGCAGCTGATCCAATCGGTCGCGCAGGCTGCGCTCCATTTCAGTCCCTTTGGTTTTCAGCACCGCTTTCAGGTATGGATCGCGTAACAACCGAAAATCCTCAATCGAGCTCGCGCGTTCGACTTTCAACTGCAAAGCATATCCCCGCAAGCCAATCGCGCTCTTGATCGTTTCACAGTAAAAATGGTAGACGGACTGGAATTGACTTTCGCTCCCGGCCGCAATTGGCTGGAGTGCCGGCTCGTTGCGAATCGTGGGCGCCTGCCGAGCCGCCGCCGGGTTTGAGTCAGCCGCTATCGACGCTGCAGCCTGCGGCGACCCGATGCCTTGAATGAACCCGTTCTCGAGCAATTCCGCAAGAATCTGATCGTTGAGTCCGAGCTCTTGAAACTTCTTCAGAAGGTCGCCGGTTTTATGCTTGCCGTCTATCACAAGCAAAAAGCTGCGCAGCCGCGTCGTCAAATGATATTTCCGGGTTGCGATTTCTTCTCTGCCCTTGTCGGTTTTATCAAGGATAAGGTCCATCATGAGTCTCCCATTCTTTTTTAAAAGCTTCGTCATGATTCAGATATCAATGATCTGTACCGATTTCATCAGGCGATCGAACGGTTCCCGGCAAGCGATTCAGGCAGTTTCACGAAGCGGGAGCCACTTTTTCGCAAATACCCAGGCAAGAAACGCCGGATTCTGTTTGCTCCTGATCGGCGCTACCCATTGGCAGGCGTCTGTCTCCGACATACTGAACAGGCATTGATAAAACCGTTGCGCGTGGGCGGCATCGGCAAATTCATGGATATGTTTGTCAGTCTCTACGACATTTTCACTGATAAACGCGCAAGCACCCTGATTCATCCCTCGCCTCTTGATATGCCATTGGAGGAGATATTGTCCGGCGGAAATAAACAGCAGGTTTGATTTAAATCAACAAATGAAGAAACAGGCGGGGGAGACGCGCTGTCGAACAGCGCGTCGATAGAACAGGGATGCGGAGGGCACGGATCCGTGCCCTCGATTTACTTCACGTCAGGCAATGGAGGAAAACCGGCAGGCGGCAGGCGGTGATGCGTTGCCTTCTCATAGCCGGAGGCGATCCCGAGGAGCACCGGTTCGGAGTAAGGCCTGCCCAGAAATTCAATGGCGACCGGAAGCGCAATCGGTTTGGGACCGACCAGTTCGCCCGCCTTGATGCTGCCGTCGCTCGCCACGACCGGCGCACGGTCATAGACTTCCCTGGTAAATCCTGCAGGAACCGCAATAGCCGGAAGTCCGCTGTTGGGACTGAAGCGCCAGGCGGTAGCTGCCCTGGTATCGACCACTCTTTGGACAGTCCTTATATGGGGAACGCCATCAACCATCACCTCCGTTTTTTCCGACACGGACTTGAGTGTCGTCGGTTCCACCGGCGCGCCCAGGATCGGCGGCGGCACCGTCTTGGTCGGATAGACCAGCGCATCCAGTTTATTATCGGCCATCACCTTGAACACCAGCATTTGCAGAACCGCTCTGCGAGCATGCCAACCACTGACGTCGAGAGTGGTGATCGGCTTCTTTACGACGACCGGGGTGCCGTCGCTTTTTCTGGTCAGTTTCTGCGTAGTGAACACCGACGCTTCGAGCCGTGCCTTGGGCGGGAGAGACACGCCGTCGACCGGCGGGTGAGTAAAGAACGTCGCTTTCTCGATCAGGTCGTTCATGCTTTGAATATTCCGGTCTCCGCGATTGTGCAGATATCGATCCATCACATAACGAGCCTCGCCGGGTGCGGTGGGCTCTCCCTCGACCAGCATGCGGAAAATGGCATCCGTCGGCAGTTTGGCCGGGTTTGAGGACAGATCCAAAAGGGTGCCCAGTTGTGGTGCGTCTCCAAGGAAAAGCTCCTTGTAGAGAGACGTCAGGGTCGGAGAATCGAGCGCCGGTATGATCTGGTTGATCGCCTCCTTGAACAACTGTCCGTTCGGACCGGGGTCGACCACGACAGCGCCGGCTTTGGCCAGATCGGCAATCGCCTGATTCGTGATGCGAACGGAATCCTCATCGGCCTTGGTCGCAGGCTGCATCAGCTCGCGCACCACGCCGATGCGCATGCCCTTGAGGCTTTTTCCATCGGCAAAGTTCTTGTAAGGCTCGCGCGGCAATCGTCCGACGCTTTCCGCAGTCACCTGATCCTTCGCGTCATATCCTGCCAATGCACCCAGAACAGTCGCCGCATCTCGCGTGGTGCGGCACAGAATACCGGGCCTGTCGCGCGTTAACGAAGCGGGTATCAGGCCGGCCCGGCTGATCAGGCTGTACGTCGCGACGATCCCGACCAGACTGTTGTTGGCGGCCGGATTGCGCGCCGATGGACCGGTCTCCTCGCCGATGGCGCACATGACAAGGTTGGCGGCTACTGCCGCGCCCGCTCCGCCGCTCGAACGGCCCGGGCTCCTGGTTGTGTCGTAGGGGTTGCAGCTGGAGCCGCCGTAGGTGCTGCGGTCGCCGGATGCATATTCGCCCATGTTGGACTTGGCCAGGATAATCGCGCCGGCCTTGCGCAGCCGCGCAACCACCTCCGAATCCCTGGGCGGGCGGTCGTTGGCATAATTCACCACGGAACCGCTGGTCGTGCGCATGTCGAAGGTATCGAACTGATCCTTGATCGCGAACGGAATGCCATGCAGAGGACCGACCAGTTTTCCGGTCCTGGCGAATTCCGCGTCCAGCTTCCTGGCGGTTTCCAGAGCGTCTGGCATGTCCTGGCTGTTGTCCGTCGGGTCCGTCCTGGACCGCTTCCCTCTGATGTTGAGCGTCATCAGTGCATCGATCTGCCCTGCATTCGGGATCGGTGTAATGACGCCAAGCTGCAATCCCGTTGCGGGATCGACGGCTCCGTTGACGCATGTGCCGTTATATGCCTTGATGCGTTCCATGTACAGCGTGACCAATTGCGTGGCTGTCACCTGCCCCGATTTGATCGCCCGCTGAACATCTTCGATCGTGGCTTCTTCGACGTGAAAGCGCCGGGTTTCGGCAGCCTCGGCTTGCGCAACCAGAAACGGAGCGCCATGCATGCAAGCCACCGCGTTCAACAGCACGGACAGCACGATTGGAGCGCGCAAACGGCGCGCCAATCCCGTCAATTTTCCGTCATCATTCTTCATATCGTTGCTCGGATTATTTGCAGTGCTTCTCTGGTATTGTGAAATCAAGTCAAATGGCATGAATTCCCTCATGGTTGCGTTTAACGGAGTGGATTAAAAATTGGCTTAGTCCAGGTGCGACTGAAGCACAAGTCATGCCATCGATCGGCAGCCGCCGGCCGCGCGCCGTTGCTTCTATTTCTTTCCACCCTTGAGCACGACTTCCTCGTAGGACCTGGTCCACTTGTCAAGCTGGTCCAGCGTCAATACAGGGTCAACCAGCTTGATGCGCAGATTGCCCAGCGGGGAAGGCACCCTGGAATTCGTCGGCACATAATCCATCCCGACCAGCAGTTTTTGCGCTTCGGTCGACAGCATGTAATCGTAGAACAGCAATGCAGCATTCGGATGCGTTGCGCGCCGCGCGATGCCCATGCCGTTGGCGCGCGCCACCGCCGGATCGAGAACGAACCAGTCGATCGGCGCACCCTTGCGTTTCGCCGCTTCCGGCATGTAGTTGTACATCGCGATGGCCATCGGAACTTCGCCCGCTATCACCATGTTGTTGAGCAGCGAATGTCCCTGCCGCACCGATATGCCGTTGCGCGCGACAATGTTCTGGAACAGCTTGATGCCATTTTCTTCGCCAATGTCCAGCACGACGGTCGAGTACCATTCCTGAATCTTGGACTCGATCCCGAGTTTGCCTTTCCATTTCGGATCCAGCAGATCCTGATAGGTTTTAGGCAGCTCTTCCTTTTTGATGAGATTGGTGTTGTAAGCCTGCACCCAGACCGACAGCAATGTCGCCGCCCATTCGCGATGGGCCGGCACGGCGCCGGGAATCAGTTCCTTGAAGTAGGGAGAATTGACCGGCTGCAGTATCTTTTCGCGATGGAGCGCTTCCAGCTCGGGAGAGCCGATATGGATTGCGTCGACTTCGTAATGCTTCGCTGCCGTTTCGGAGACGGTGCGCTGCAATACCTTGTCGGTGCTGGCGCGCCACACCTTGACCTTGATGCCGTATTTCTTTTCGAACGGAACGACCAGGGTCGGCATGTCCTTATCGGCAATCGTCGTATATATCGTAAACGTGCCTTCCTTCTGCGCGGCCGCAATCAGCTTCCGGTCCCGATCCGGCCCGCTGTAGCTCAGCAGCGACGCATCCTGCGCCAGGGCGGGCAATGTCCCTGCCAGTGCTGCGAATACGATAATCAAGCGCATCGTCATCTTCAAAAGAATCATCTTTGCCTCGCTATTCGGATTGAACACGCAGCCGGTATTTCAGCCGCAGGATATCTGCAGGAACGAACGGAATTATTTGCCGTAGTCTTCGAGCTTGTAGCGCCGCGGCTTGAGCGTGCGGCAGATCTCGCGCACCAGTCCGCTCTGCGGCAGGGATATCCCGCATTCCTCCGCCATTTCGGCGACGATCGCCATGTCGTCCTGTGCCCATGCCATCGACTGCTTGCCCCAGTTGCCCAGAGCGCCGTTGACGGCGCTGCTGGTCATCAACGCTGCGCGCAGCGCGTCGATATCGACGCCGTAACGCTGCGCCAGCGCCAGGCCCTCATGATTGGCAACCAGGCAGGCCCACAGGATCAGATTGTTGGCTGCCTTCGACACCTGCGCAGTGCCGACGCCGCCGCTATGCACCACGTCCGAAGAATAAGCCGACAGCACCGGCGTCAATCGGTCTACCACCGTCTTGTCGCCGCCGACAAACGACAGCAGCGTGCCTTCATCGGCAGCCCAGCCGCCCCGGCATACGGTCGAATCGACGACGTGGATGCCGCGTGCATCCGCTTGTTTCGCAAGTTCCTGCATCGTCTTCGGATGAATCGTGCTGAGGACGGCGATAATGGTATCGGGCCGGGCTGTATCAAGCAGGCCGCCTGCGCCGCAAATCAATTCGCGCACTTCGCTGTCGTAGCCGACGCATATGAGAATCGCTTCGGACTCCGCCGCCAGCGTCGCCAGTTCGGCATGGATCGCCCCGCGCGACTCGATGTCGGCCCGGCGCTCCGGATTGCGCTCGCTTACCAATACGCGGAAGCCGGCGCGGCTGAGATGACCGATGATGGGCATTCCCATCCGGCCTGCACCGATGAGTCCAACTGTCTTCATGTTCAATTCCAATCCGTGTTTGAAAAATATTTCCCGATGTTCCCGCGGCTGATTTATTTCCGGTCTCCCGCGAAAAATCGGGTGCATATGGAATGCGCATCGGATCGCATGCAGCTTCGGCATTCCGATGATCGGACATTACGCCGAAGCTGCTTCCCGTCTGACTCGGAACGCGATTATCGTTTCTGGGTGATCGTATCGAGCAGCGCGGGCTGTCCGGCCTTGACCCGCTCGATCGCCCGCTTCAATGCCGGACCGACATCGTCGCCGTTTTCGATCGGGCCTTCGGCGTACCAGCCCATCGACCGCGCCAGGCTGGCGAAATCGGGCGCCGGCCCATCCAGGTCCATGCCGATGTGCGCACGGTCGAGCGCGGTGCCGCGATGCTTGGCCATGCGGATCTGGTGTTCCCAATCGTTGTAATACGCGCGGTTGTTGTACATCACGATCAGCATCGGAATCTTGTGCTTGGCAGCGACCCACAAGGCGCCCGCATCGAACATCAGATCGCCGTCGGGCTGGATATCGACCACCAGCCGGCCGGCATCGCGATGCGCCAATGCGACGCCGAGGGAAATGCCGATCTGGGTAGCGGTTCCCAGCGACTTGCCGGGATGCCGGTACGGCTTATCGAAATCCCACAGTTTGCGAGTCCAGTCTTCCAGCGTGCCGGCCGTCAGCACCCAGTCTTCGTGACGGATGACATCCCATACTTCGGATGCCAGGCGCGGCAGCGTCAGAGGGCTCGAATCCCAATCCTTGCGTGCCTGCTCGGCCCATTTTGCGCGTGCGGCGCGATGCAGGCCGGCATTCTTTTCAAATCGCGCGCTGATGCTTTTCGCCAGTTTCGGATTGGCGTCGACATGCTTGCGCACTTCCTTGGTAAGCGCCGGAATTGCCAGCGTGGTATCGGCCATCACGCGCAGGTCGGCATGCAGCAGCCGCTGATAATCCATCGCCCAGCTGGACAGCTCCAGATCACCGAAACCGATGTCGATCCAGAGTGCATTCTCCGGCACCAGGCTGCTCAATTCGCGTGTGGTGCTGATCAATTCGGTCGTCGGCTTTTCCCAATCGCGCACGTCGAGGCAGAGAATCAGGTCGGCGTCGCGGAACACATCCTTGACCATGCTGAGGTTGAGCGGATGGCATCCGGGAAAGTTGAGGCGGCTGTTGATGTCGAACACCGGCGCACCCAGCGTTTCGGCGAATTCCACCAGCGCGTGGAACGCGGCCGGATCGCGGCCGGCAAACTCGGCCATGATGACCGGGCGTTCCGCCTTCACCAGCATGTCGGCCGCCTTCTCGATCGCGGACGGATCGCCTGCGAGCATGGTCGGCACCGGCATCGCGCTGGCCGGCGGCATGGCAACTTCATGATCGAGCGGCGCTTCCTGCAGCCAGGCGTCGTAGCACATGTAGATCGGTCCGCGCGGCTCGGTCATCATCACGCCGTAGGCGCGGGCAAACGATTCCGGTACGCCGTCGACCACCGTCGGCTGGTAATCCCATTTGGTGTAATCACGCACTGCCTGTCCCTGCACATTGGCGGTATGCGTCCAGTCGATACGCGGCCTGCGCTTGGTCTCGTCCATCGGGCCGGTCGCGCCCATGATGAAGATCGGCACGCGATCGATGTATGCGTAATAGACGGCCATGTTCGCATGCAGCAGGCCGACGAGATTATGCAGGATGGCGATCATCGGCTTGCCGCTCGCCTTCGCATAGCCGTGCGCAATCTGGACCGCGGTCTCTTCATGCTGGCACAGCATCATGTTCGGATAGTTCTGCCCGTAATTGACGATCGAGTCATGCAGCCCGCGATAGCTTGCGCCGGGATTCAGCGCGGCATACGGCAGCTTGTATTGATGCACCAGGTCCACGATAACGTCCGAAGCCCAGCGTTGTGCGGCAGGAGCGACATCCGGCGGCGGCGCGTCATTGCCGATGGCGGCGTGCTCGGGTATGGAAGGTTTATTAGGTTTAGTCATCAAGCGTCTCTCGTTATTATTCAGGTTTGGGTAGGGAGGAAAACAATTTTTCAGAAAGCCGATGCAGGGAGATGCCGATTGACGCGGCGGAATTCCGCCGATCTTCCCGCAAGCCGGGGTGTGAAGGAAAAGGACATGAACCGGTACTGTGCGCCTGGCGAAGCAGCCGGAAAATCCATTGGAAATAAATAAGACGCTCTCACGTTCACTACTGCCCCCATCCATGTTTTTATGCGCAGCCGTCTGAAGAGGCTGCGTCGGCTTGCCCGGCATCCAAGAAATCCGGAGGCGCAATCCGTTACCGGATTGCGCTTTCCCGAACTCAAGGCACAATCTAATCACAGTTGAAGAAAAAATCAACATATTCAGAACATTGTTCCTCATATCAGAACGGCATCGCAATTCGAAACCATTTGACGGCATCCGCAGTTTCGCAAGACCGGAAATATCCGTTGATATGAAATCGGCCGGCGGAGCGCTTCGGCTGAAGACGGACGGTTATAAATGACGAGGCCGCAAGACATGCCAAGGGATGAGAAATGATGTGCGGCGTGAGATCACGGAAAATCAAAAACCCGCATATGAAGATGCTTCAAAACCGCCATGTAAAGATGGAGGAAAAAATTCATGGACTGCACCGTTGGCAAGCGGGGAAACGATGCGAGGAATTTCAGGAAGATGCAGGCAGCAGTGCTGATTCATTTCAGCCATGCGGATTGATTCGGCGTCAATCGCATTGACCGGCTGGCCATCCGGCACCAGCTCTTTTAGGTCTTCGCTGGGCGATTTTTCCACGGCTTTCGGATAGCCGGTGGAGGCCGGACTTCTCGAGCGCGCCTTGCTTTTTCCTCACCTGCCCGGCAATTCGACGCGTTCGAGAAGAGGATTATTTTGATGCGGTATTTACGGGTTTGGTCTCTGCCACCGGCATCCCTTCTTTTTCCTGCGAACGGTCAAAAATCATTGTCTTGCCGAAGACAAGCTGCACCCATGTCGGATAGGTATAAGCAGTTCCCTTGTTGTGATCGATAATGGCGCCGATGCCGCCGCCGAAGATAATATTGCCGGCCATGCCTGCATTCGCACGCGAAATGGCGCGTGCGCTTGCGTCCGGGTTGGCCGGATGCGTGCAGGTGATGTCCAGATCTTTCGATGAGCGGTGCACCGTCACCGTATCGCCGGACTTTGCACCGATACTGCCGTAGTCATTTGTAATGGTGCAGTTTGCGCCGGCAATCAACTGGCCCGAATCTGTTTTGGTTTCGACTTTCATCGGCTGGCCGGAATCGTTCACGATGGAGGCGCAACCGGTAGACAACATGACTGCTGCAACAACGGCAAAAAGCTTTTTCAAATTATTCTCCCTGGAATATGGCTGAACTGCTTGGCTGAACTGCTTGGCTGAACTGCGGCTAGCCTCGGCATCATGAATGCGAGGCAGTTGCATGCTGAGGGAAAGCGGGAGGATCCGCCATCCCATAAAAGCGGGATATTTCAGACAATCACGATGAGCCGTCATAAAATCAAAAAGCCCCGCATATGGCGAGGCCGGTTCCGTAATACGAGAATTTGCGCAATCGGCGTGCGGTATTCATCTGCGAAAGGTCAGGCTTTCATATAGCCTGTTTACACGCCTCTAAACATCAACAGGATGATATTTTCAAAATGAGTCTGCCCTGGATCATGCTGGCGCTCGCCATTACGGCGGAAATCATAGCCACCAGCGCATTAAAACTGTCCGACGGTTTCACCCGGCCATGGCCTTCGGTGTTCGTCGTGTGCGGCTATGCCGTGTCGTTCTATCTGCTGTCGCAGGTATTGAAATCGCTGGAAGTGGGAATTGTGTACGCGGTCTGGAGCGGAGTAGGACTGGCGGCCATCGCTCTGATCGGCGTCATCTGGTTCGGCGAGACCGTCAGCCTGATCAAGCTGGCGGGCCTCCTCGCCATCCTCGCAGGCGTGCTGCTGCTGAACATGGCGGGAAATTCGCATTAGGCATCAGGCATCAGGCCTTCGCATGCCTTATTCCAACCATCGTCATCAGGAATATTCATCACGGGGCGGCCGAAAGATGTCACGCGCATCTTTTACGCCGCTTATCAGGAACATGCCGGTTTCCGGCATGTAACGCTCACAAGGAATCATTCCGCATTGAGCGCCTGAAGCGGGCATGTGACTTGAATTTCCGGATTCATGTACCAACATCATAAGGGTGATCATTGAGCGGGGTTGCCATGAAAAAATCCATGATGTCTTTTCTTGTTGCGGTGTTGGCATTGACGGTGTTGCTGTCCGATGCCGATGCGCGGCGTCTCGGCAGCGGCAGATCCGCCGGCCGGCAGTCGCAAAGCATGCAGCGTGCTCCTTCTTATCCATCGCCGAGTCCCGGCCAGTCATTCAATTCGGCCAGACCTGCGGCACCGGCCCAAGCGGCGCCGCAGCCGATGCCGCAACAACCCGGAGCGCAGCCGGGACCGGCTTCTCCGATGGGCGGCATGCTTGGAGGCGCCCTGCTCGGCTTCGGAGCGGGTTCAGTCCTGTCGCATCTGGGCGGGGGCGGAATGGCCGATAGCGGAGGAGGCGGCGGCGGCAGTCTGGGCGCCATTCTGATGCTGGCGCTGTTCGCAGGCGTCGTGATATTTATCGTCAGAAAGCTGCGGCGTCGTTCCTGAGAAAATACGATGCACGCCTGACGAGACAAGAACGTAGTGCAGCCGAATGCGGGTGACCGCCAGGCGTATCAATTCACTGCGCGGGAACGCTCCTGGGAAGCAGGATGCGAGACGGAAAACCTGTTTCGCCCCTGTGCTTTCGCTTTGTACAGTTCAACGTCCGCACGCCTCAAAAGCGCCGGCGATGATTCCTCTCCCGAGGCAGCGGTCGACACGGCCAACCCTACACTGACCGACATCGGGCGCAGCGTCCTGAGCTGATGCTCTTTTACTGTGACGTCCGTCGCATCTTCCGGTTCCAAACCGCCACATCAAATCATCAGTGCGCCGCCATTCACATGAATCGATTGTCCGGTGATGTAGCGCGACTCCGGCCCGCACAGCATGCGCACCATTGCGGCCACTTCTTCCGGAAGGCCGGTGCGGCCGATCAGCGGCGGTTCCTTGCGGTGCTGCCGCGTATCGGCGCCTTCCCGCACGGTTGCAATATTTCCCGGAACCACGCAATTGACGTTGATATGATGCGCCGCCAAATCGTGCGCCAGCGCTTTGGTGAATCCGGCGAGGCCGGCCTTGGCGGTGACCACATGAGCGCGTACCGGCGCTCCGGCATGTCCGGTTTCGCCGCCGATGTTGATGATCGTCCCGCCGCCCGCCGCGATCAGATGCGGCAGTACGGCCTGCGAGCAAATGAATGCGCCGTCGAGCGTGATCGAAAGAATTTCGCGCCATTGAGCCAGGGTGATGTCTGCGAACGGGGACTGCGTCCGGACTGCGGCATTGTTTACCAGCATGTCGATTCGTCCGAAGCGCTCCACGGTTGCCGCAACCATCCGATGCACCGCATCCGGGTCGGTGACATCGCCCGCCAGCCATGCGGCTGTGCCGCCATCCTGTTCAATCAGCGCAACCGTCTCCTTCGCCGCGTCGACCGATTTGTGCACCCCGACCATCACCTGCGCACCGCCGCGCGCCAGCGAACGGGCAATGCTGCGCCCGATGTTCCGCCCCGCTCCCGTCACGAAGGCTACCTTGCCCGACAATTCCCGTCCTGCAGTCATCGCAATTTCATGTCCCATGGCTACTCTCTTTTAGTTATCGATAATGATAAAACTTTAGTCAACCAACACCGCCCTCGCTGCCGGAATCCGGCCAGTTCCCAACGCACGAAGGGATCATCGTACCGCAGGCATTGGGTATTTCAAAGTCGATGCCGGTTTTATTGAAGGCCCTGTCGCGAATCGAACTTGACCGGCCGAAGCGATCCGCCGGAATCGTCAACGGCGCCGCGGATGCTGTTTGACGCGCGCCGCACGGACCGTAGCGTGGACCAGTTCGCGGAAGCCGTTTAACACAACGTCCTGCTCGACCATCGGATTGAAGGCAAGCATCACGGGGCTCGCGGGCAAGGCCGGCCGGACTTTCAGAATGCGGAGAACGCCGAAATTCGCATATCGGCGTGCAATCGATTCCGGCGCGATCGAGATGAAGCGCGTGCCGGCCACGAGCGCCAAATTGGATTCGAAAGAGCGCGCTTCAATCACCGGCCGGACCGGCGGCAGGCCCTGATCGCCCCAGAAACGGTCGAACGCAACGCGCGACGCGGTCTGCAGGTCAGGCAATACCCAGCGTTGAGCGGCCAGCCGCGCCACGGAAAACGATGCATCGGGGAGCGCCGTGTTTTCGGCCGCGCAGATGATGACGATGCGGTCGTCGTACAAGCGTTCGACAGTGAGCGCATCGTCGACATCGGTCGCCTCGGAGGGCCGCCGCAGGATTGCAAAGTCCAGGGCTCCCTTGGACAGGTCCTCCCATAATGAACTCGAACTGCCTTCGATGACGCTGAATTGAAAACCGGCGCCGGCGGCGCGTGGAACGCCGCCTTCCGCATCGTCCGGGAACATGCGGCCGAGCAGCTCCGGCATCAACGAGTGAATCGCACGCGGAATGCAGCCGAGCTTGATCGACTGCCCGGCTCCGGCAATGACATCGTTCAACCGTTCGATGCTGCGCAATACGAAGCGTGCCCGCGCCAATACAGCCTCGCCCTGTGCGGTCGGCTTGCTGCCATGGCTCGATCGTTCGAAAAGCCGCGCGCCGAGCAGTTGTTCCGCTTCGGCCAGCAGGCGCGATACCGCCGGTTGCGGCTTGCCGAGGCCGTGCGCGGCGCGATGCACGGAATTGCTGTCGCCCACGGCGACGAGCGCTTCTATGTGGCGCCGTTGAAGTTTTTTCGCGGATGGCGATGTCATGTGCAGTCAATCAAAAGTGTCGAGATCAGGGCGATATGAAATAGGCATCACCGTATCCGGTAAATATATCATTTACGGCATTACGGCAGGCTGCTATTTTGATGCCGGTGCCAGTTAATATGTACAAGGAGATTCCCGATGAACCGCATCACCGTAACACCGCTCGCGCCTGCCCTTGGCGCGGAAATTTCCGGCATTGATCTACGCCGGCCGATAGACGCCGACACATTGGCGGAAATCAAACAGGCGTGGGCCGATCATCTGGTCCTGCGCTTTCGCGGCCAGCTGCTGTCCGACCCGCAATTGCTTGCACTGAGCGGCCTGTTCGGCGAACTCGATCCTCCCGGTCCGAATCCGTACGGAAAGCCGTTTCTCAGCGATTTCCCCGAGATCAACGTGATTTCAAACGTGAAAGTCGGCGGCGAGCCGATCGGCAATCTCGGCGATGGCGAAGCCGTCTGGCACTGCGACATGACCTATGTTGCCAACCCGCCGCGCGCCGCCATGCTGCATGCTCTTGAAGTCCCTGAAAGCGGAGGAGACACGTTCTGGTCGAACATGTATCTTGCGTATCAAACCCTGCCCGCGGAGATGAAGGCGAAGATCGCGGGCCGCAAGGCGATTCACGATTCGACCTACAATAGCGCCGGCATGATGCGCAAGGGCATGAAGGCAATCACCGATCCGCGCGAGGCGCCCGGCGCACATCAGCCGCTCGTCATACAACATCCCGACACCGGCCGCGCTGCGCTGTTTCTCGGCCGCCGCCGCAACAGCTACATCGTCGGCATGGATTTGCCTGCAAGCGAAGCTTTGCTCGACGCGCTGTGGGAGCATGCGACCCGGACGGAATTCACGTTCCGCCAGCAATGGCGCCTGCACGATCTGATCTTGTGGGACAACCGCTGCACGCTGCATCGCCGCGATTCGTTCGATCCCGACGCGCGCCGGGTCATGCACCGGACGCAGATCAAGGGGCCCGCTGTCGTGGCCTTCGGAGCCTGAACGCATGGACGGCCTTCATCTTCCCATCCGCCGCGTCGAAGTCTTCGGTGTGGCCATTCCCCTGGTCGGTCCGGGTTTTCGCAATGCCTACATCACCAAGACCGCGCAAAAGAGCGTGCTGGTTCGCCTGACCGCCGCCGACGGATCGATCGGCCTCGGCAACATAGACCCTTCCCCCGGCTATTCGGTCGAAACCATCGAACAGTCGCTGGCCGCGATACGCGACCGTCTGGCGCCGCTGGTGAACGGCCGCGATGCCGGCAATCCGCACCGGATCGTGCAGGCGATGGACGAAGCGCTGCCCGGTTATCTCGATGCCAAGGCGGCAGTCGAGATGGCATGTGTCGATCTGCTGGCACGCCGGCTCGGCATTCCGGTGCATCAATATCTCGGCGGGGCAATGGTCGAGACGGTGCGCTTCAATGCCTGGGTCGGCATCATTCCGCCCGACGAAGCGGCTGCCGAGGCGCGCAAGTGGTTCGACCGCGGCTTCCGGTCCGCCAAGATCAAGGTCGGCGGCGGCATCGACGCCGATCGCGACCGCATCATGGCAGTGCGCGAAGCGGTCGGACCGGCGATGGCCTTGCGCGCCGACGCGAACGCCGGCTATAGCGTCGATGACGCAATCGCGCTCGGCCGCCTGCTTGAACCGTTCAACATGCAACTGCTCGAACAACCGGTTGCAGATAACGATCTGGCCGGCATGGCGAAAGTAAGGCAGGCGATCGGCATCCCGGTCATGGCGGACGAATCGATTACCGATCATGAAAGCCTGATCGCGGTCATCCGCGCTGACTGCGCCGATATCGTCAAGCTGAAGGTGATGAAACAAGGCGGCTTCCTGAAATGCCGGCGCATGCTGGAAACGGCAACGGCGGCCGGAATGAAGGTTATCATCGGCCACGGCTTCGGGCTCGGAGTGAACACCGTCGCCGAGATCATGCTGGCATGCACCAGCGACAATGTCATCGACGGTCTCGAATGCGTCGGTCCGCTGAAAACGGCCGACGACATCGTGACATCCAAACTCGACATCAGTTCGGGGCAGATCGCAGTGCCTGCCGGTCCCGGACTGGGCGTCGAACTCGACGACGAGAAAGTCCGGCGCTATCATTTCGACGCTTAAGGAGAAACAAGATGTCAACTCGAAGCATTGGCAGATTTTTTGCCGCACTCGTTCTTCTGGCAGCAGTCGCCGCGCAACCTGCTGCGGCAGCCGACTGGCCGACCAGGCCGGTCACCATCCTCGCTCCGTTCGCCAGCGGCGGCACTGTCGACATCGTCGCCCGCATCGTCGGACAGAAACTCGGCCGCGAGCTTGGCCAGAGCGTCATCGTCGATAACCGCGGCGGCGCCGGCGGCACCATCGCGACGGCGATGCTGGCGCATGCCGCGCCTGACGGCTATACCCTGATGGTTCATCACCAGGGTCTTGCGTTCAACGCGTCGCTGTACGACAAGCTTTCATTCGACACGACGCGCGATGTCATGCCGCTTGCCTACATCGGCGCGACACCCAACGTGCTGGTGGTAACGAACAATCTGCCGGTAAAGACGGTCGGCGAGTTTCTCTCATACGCACATTCCAAGCCGGGCAAGATCAATTACGGTTCCGGCGGCTTCGGCAGCGCCGGACATCTGCCGATGGAGGTACTGCAGTCGGCAAGCGGCATCAAGATGGAACATGTGCCGTACAAAGGCTCGGGCCCGGCGCTGGTTGACCTGATGTCCGGCCAGATCCAGGCGATGCTGCTGACGATTCCCGCTGTGATGCCATACATCCAGTCCGGCAGGGTACGGGCCATCGCCACATCGGGCAAGCGCCGTTCGCCGGCCCTGCCGAAGCTGCCGACGCTCGATGAGGCCGGCGTAAAGGGCTTCGAGTACGAACCGTGGTATGGCTTCTTCGCGCCTGCCGGGACGCCGCAGCCGGTCGTGCAAAAACTCCGTGCTGCAATCGAAAAAGTTCTGAAAGATCCGGAAGTGGTTTCCAAGCTCGGACAGCAAGGCCTCGAAGTGCAGACGATCTCGCAGGAACAGTTCAGCGATATCGTCAGCAAGGATATCGTCAAATGGGGCAAGATCATCAAAACGCTTGGCATCAAGATCGATTAAGTCCTGATGCGGGTGACCGGTCTGCCGTGGTTGGCAGGCAGATCGGCAAAGGAAGGATCGCAGTCCGTATTGGAGAACGAAATTGCGGAAACGCCGGCCGGGTTTCGATACGACAGTCTGGCCAATCAGTTAGAATCCATCTCATCTTGCAGCGCTTTTTCGCTCCGCTTCCCGTCTCCGCCTTCTGCAATGCCGGAGCAGCACATGAATGATCGATACCATCTGCAACGCTTCGTGGATGCCCAGCGGCCGGTCTTCGACAACGTCTGCGCAGAACTGCGCGCGGGGAATAAACGAAGTCATTGGATGTGGTTTATCTTTCCCCAAATCAAGGGCCTGGGCCGCAGCGTACCGGCGCGCATGTTTGCAATCTCTTCTCTTGAGGAAGCCAAAGCGTATCTGACGCACCCGGTTCTTGGCCCCAGACTGCGCGAGTGCAGCCGGCTGGTAGCCGATCTGGACGGGCTTTCAGTCGAAGAGATTTTCGGCAATCCGGATGACATGAAATTCCGGTCATCGATGACCTTGTTCGCGCAGGCAACTCCGGACAATGAAATTTTCGTTGAATGCCTGCGAAAATATTTCGGGGGGAAACCTGATCCTGCGACAATGGCACTGCTGTAATTGTTGAAGATGCAAAGCAAGCGAGTGCGAATAAGATAGTCCAGGAAAAAACGTGCGTTGCTCGTTCATCCCGCACTGGCGCATCATGCGAGCAATGATTTACCGTATCAGATGTCACTCATGGCGAAGGGTCCCTCAATCATGCTTAAACCAAAATTAAATCCTGACGGCACTGTCGATTTATCGCTGGGGAATGAATCCATATCCTATACCGCAAAGGAACTGGATGAACAGATCGAGCGCTTGGCGCGCGTTCGAGCCCAGATGAACGAAAAGGTGCCGGATGAGCCGCCGCTGATTGAAACCGTGGTGTTCAATCCGCAGTATTTCATTCGAACCGACAACATGACAAAGGCATCGCTGCTGCGTGTGCGTCACGGTGGATTCGGCTGGCTCAATTTCGAGCTTCCGCCTCAGGAAGCACTGAACATGAAAAGAGTATGGATCGATATTGTCGGCAAGCTGGGTTTGGATCCTGCATCAGGACTTTACGATGGACCGGAGAGGCGTACTGGAAAACCGCACTAAGGAAAGCAGTCTCATCGAGGTTGATTCCTCGATCTCGATGTCATGTGCGGTGCTCGTAGTGACGCGCATTGCGCGTGTCGGTGAGCAGCTATTACGCTGCCTGCTCGATCTCCAAGCGCGCATAGCCGACGCCGGGAGACGCTCACCGACTGTATCGGCATCGTCTACCCTGCAAGCCCGTTGGACTTTGAAGCATCAAATCGCCCCTCTTTCAAGGCGTCCGCCGTTCGTGGGTGAGATCAAGACTACCCCATACACTCCGGAAAAAATCTCTCGTTATAAACGAATACGCCTCTTGCGCTTTTAATCCCCGCTCAAGTCAATCAGATCAATCAGATTGTCCTTATATTAATTAATTAGTTTGTGTCATATACCTCTCTTACCGGCTTGCAGGATATGGAGCCGTCAAGAAAGGAGCATCGGAGCGCGCATGCAAGACAGGCTTGATGGATTCGCCATTGATTTCATGTCATCTAATGCAGCGCCAAGTTAGAAATATTTCATTCCTGCATCTATTTTTTTTTGCATTCATCAATGTCTCCGATGGATAAAGTGCGGAAGAATTAATTGCGGTTTTCTTTTTTCCAAAAGCAATTCTTGTACATTTTGTGCAGCATTCAGGTATAGGCCCAGCTTATGCCTGACAAAATATTTCCCGACTGCATTGAACTTCTCCGACTGTCTCTAACTCTATATTTCCATACTGAAACATGGCATGCGGCAATTTTATTTAGCCTGCCTTTGTACCGGCAGCTATGAATTTCTATTGCCACATGGATTTTGGAAATTCGTTTAGAAGAGAGTAGTCATTTGAAATATCGCGCCCCCAAGCAACTGATTTCGCGCATTCTTTTGCTCTGTCGTCATGCCGGGTAACCCCACCCTTTGGTGGCCTTACTGTACGATCAATTCGAAACTACTATAGGTTATGCCTCCGAATCTCTCAGATTTTCGGACCCCGGCTTGGGATTGAAAAAGCCAGGGTGCATATCTTGTGTTTCCCGTGAGAGCTTTATCGCTTGAATAAATGAGCCGGTTGTAATCAAATCCTCTTCAGTCAAATATCTGAATTTCTGCGCGAGATCTTCTTTATTGATATTCGATTTCACGGTGGTGATTCGGTCGGCTACGATTCTGAATCCATGTTCCTGCAAAAAGGCAATATGCCTTGAGTGCGGCTCCCTATTCAATAGGAAGGGCCACTTTCCTTTAATTATTTTCCACATGAGATCCGAATGAGTCCAGTGTCCATTCCATTCGTCAGCGGTCCCATGGCATTGAAAATCAATGGTATGCGAAACATAGCCGGCGGGCTTTAGCCATAAGTTCATCGCCTTGTATGTGTTGAGAAGATCCTCCACGTGTTCGAGAACCGCTTGCGAAAAGATCATATCTACCGATCCGCGCTTGACGACGTCCAAGCTGAACTAGGGTACTTTATATTCAATCGCCGATTCCCTGCTCCCGATATTGATAATCGACTCCCTTATTTTTTCAAGCTGGGATGGCTCCAATGCATGCTTCAATCGGGCATCGTCAAGAATGTCTCGCGGAAAATCATAATTGTTCAAACGGGGCTTACTGCAGGAAACTCCTGGTCTCCGGGTATATCGATTCTGTTCCTGAACATGGGTATCAGCTCATCGAAAACCTTCAGATTCATTTCCGTATTCGCATAGCTGAGCACATCAAAGGCAAGGAATTTTTCCGAACCGGAAATCAATGCGGCCAAGCCGACGCCCAATGAATCTCCCGGACCTAATTCCGCGACAACCTTCGGCAGAGGATCAAGCCCGTTAATCTTTGCCATTGCCAAATGCCGCAGCCATACGGAATAACAATACCGGGCAGAGGTTGTTCCACCGCCTGAATTGGCTTGAAAACGGTGTATAGCTCCGGGAATGTAGCTTTTAATTCCAAAAATAATCGGTCTGAGATTCATATATGCCTCTAGCTCAAGTGCTGGTCTATCACTCACGTGCGGTTTAATTATTGCCTTTTGTCTGCTGACCAGAAATGCCTTCTTGTGAATATGCAGGAGAAAATTCATTAACAGCCTTGCCACTTCCTCCGTCATTCAAAATAGAGGTTCGAATAACAAGAGCGATTGAGAAATATTAAACGTCATAACATTAGCCTTTATGACTTCAAAATGATTAACGGACTATCCCCCGAAACAAAACAGGTTCGCAATGATTGTTCATCGACTACTCGTCACGGGGAAAATTCCGCGGCAAGCGTTAGCCGACAAGGCGCTGGTCACATTCAAATCAATAGTCAGCGAACGTAAAAGTAAGCCATGTGATTTCGAAGTCAACCGGATATGTCATCACCCACATCGGTTTTCAGTGAATGCGCCATCCGGCGTATTGTCACGCTCCCGTTGATCGTCCGGTCATCGTCCGGTCGCGGCCGCCTTGCAACGCAGCCGCGACCGGAAAAGCCCGCGCTTCATCTTTCCTCAAGCCGGTTCAGTGCAATCCAGTATGACTACGATGCTGCCGCGATTTGATGCATGCCCTGGGCAGCATGGGCAGCTTCACTGCGATTGCTGCAACGCGCTCAGCGGGGGATGCCAGCACTTGTCCATTGGCTTGCACATCGTTCCTGCGGTTGGACCTTCCAGGCTACTAATGGCGGCACACAGCACTGATCGACTCCGTTGAAAAAACGCCTTTCTGGCAATGCACGCTTGCATTAGCAACAACCTGATTGGCAAAAGTGCCGGCGTAGTTCCAATTACTTTAAGCCAAAAGATTTTTTACCGGACGGAACTATTCCCTTGAGGAAAAACTCTGACGCTTACTTTCATCGCCTATTTTTTATCGCCCACATTCATTTTAATCAAGAGCATGTGGCATCTGAATCGTTCATATCTTGCAATACGGGAGGAGCAGTGGCAGCACCCAACGTCTCAATCAGTCAAATCCCTTCGTACATCCCTTTCTCAATCAATATCAGGTCGCTATCGCGACCTTCTTGCAGCCTTTTGACCACGTTCGCATTTCCGCGCACCTCCGTGCGATCTGCATGCGTCCCGGCTTCTCGCGGATCACGTTTTCCTCGCTTCACATCCGGCACTCGCTGGATGCACCACCCCGGCGCAATGACGTTGATTGAAATTCGCCAAGCAGTGCATCTTGCTTCCGCCACCGAATTATCACAATGAGTCCTATCCATGAGCTTTTGTGGATTCCTGCCGCCGGCCGCTTCCATGCCGGCCGTGAAACTGTCCGTCCGGCGCGAGGCGAAGAACCGCCTTGGCGGACCATCAATGAAACTGCTTCATCCCTGGCTATCGCATCCCAGGCCGTCATGTTCCAGACATGCCTTCTGCTTGAGAAGCGGTGTGAATCCCGTCCGCCATTTACCTTTGTCCGGCTGCGCTGCATAAGCAAGGCCTTTTATCTGTTTCCCTTCACCCTCGTGAATAGTCCTCGCCGCGCTGTATCAGGGGTAAGGCTTGCCACGCTCACAACCATCAGAAAGATCTCATAAACATGCACCGGTTATTTACAAAATTAATGCCGCTTACTCATCGCCGTTCGCGTGTCGTCCTGCTGTCCGCCGGATGTTTGCTGGCTCCTATTGCATTCGCCCAGACTTCGACGCTGCAAATGAGCAACGACGCGACAAATGTGTATTACAAGATCCCCTATTCCGGCACACCGACATTGGTGCAAGTCTACCTCGATACGGACCGCAATGCCGCGACCGGTTTCCCCACCGGAGGAACCGGCGCGAACTACCTGATCGAAAACGGGGCGCTTTACCGATACAGCGGCACCGCCGGTAGCTGGTCCTGGACATTCATCAAACAGGTCGGCTACACCAATGCCAACAGCGTGGCCAATGTGACGGTTTCGCGCGCCGATCTGGGTCTGCCTGCGAGTATCGATCTGATTACCAAAACCACCCCACCGACATTGGTCTCGGCAAAGATTACCCAGATTCTCACCGTCGCCGCGCCACAGGCGTCCAACGACGCGACGAACGTGTATTACAGGATTCCGTATTCCGGCACACCGTCTTTCGTGCAAGTCTTACTCGATACGGATCGCAACGCGCTGACCGGATATCGCTTCGGGAACATCGGCGCCAACTTCCTGGTCGAGAACGGCGTTCTTTACCGATATTCCGGTACCGGCACCACGTGGGCATGGAACCAAGTCAAGCAAGTCAGTTACACCTCCGCCAACGGCGTGGCCAATGTCACCGTCGCGCGGTCCGACCTCGACTCTCCTTCTGGCATCAACCTGATCACCCAGACTACTGCGCCGACACAGATCTCGGCCACGATTTCCCAGAATCTTCCCATAGTAATAGGACCTGCACCTGCTCCGGCACCTGCTCCGGCACCTGCTCCGGCACCAGCTCCGGCACCAGCTCCGGCACCAGCACCAGCTCCGGCACCAACGCCCGCACCAGCGCCGTGCTGACAATTTAAGGATACGGCCGCGGAGAAAAGGCTCCGCGCCTTGTGCCTATTCCTGTGCCTTGTATTACGTCGAGTTCAAGTTGGACCTTAATTATTTGAGAAAGAGATTTTCATGAACGGAATCAAACATAAAGTAGTAGACAATCGCCGTCGCAATTTATTGCTTGGAGCGCTGGCAGCCAGTGCCACCGGGCTACTACAGGCATGCGGCGGCGGCGCCTCGGGACGCGAGGAAGTCGCCAGCTCACAGGGAGTGACTTTGCTTGCCGACAGCACGGTAGTGACATCGGTGCCACCCAACCAGGTCAACCTGGCGGACTACGGCGGCGTGCCCGGCGCCGCGGCAGCCACCATCAAAAGCGCCTTCACCCAGGCCTTCACCCGCCT
>JAQGLW010000088.1 GCA_028292665.1 Herminiimonas sp. | reverse complement strand
CACCATGATCACCAACAGGTCCGTGTCGACCGGCTCGACCAACCTGGTGCGGGTGGCCAACAACCTCGCCGCACTGCAGAACATGAGCCTCCTGCCCAACTACTTCCAGGTGTTCACCCCGCCGACGCAATGTAGCGCCTGATCGGATTTGACGAGCCTTGCCCAGGCGGGCCTTTACGGAAAGCGCTTCGGCGACAGCGGCCGCCGAAGCGAACAAGGGAAGAAACGCCTGAGGCCTTGCCTGCACTCTCGCACCTTCAGTAAAAGCGCAAGCTTGTCGCTTTCTTCCGGCCTCTCGCCGAACAGGGCGGGCTGCTGGAAGATTCGATGAAGGGAACCGCTCGCCGGCAATGCAACTTCATCTTGATGGAGAGCGTTGCCGGATTTCCCTTTACAAATCTGAGCGAATCCAAATTCATCCGGCGGCTGACGCATTGCCGAATCCGCACTCCTCGATAATCTTTCGCAGATCGCGGCTGCGAGGAGCAATGAGATAAATATTGTCGCCGTTGGGCCGCATTTTTAATTCCGACAGCATTTGTCCGATAAAACTTTGAACCAGTTGTTTTTTCCTTACGCTCCTGTGCACATACAAATCGAATAGCGCAATCGCGTTTTCAGAAGAAACCGAATTTCGCCGAGCGGCATGGCAAGTCGCCTGCGCGGTTTTTTCGTCGATCCAGCAGCAAATCAACAGCGTTTCATTTTCCCTGTATGTATAGAAATGCTTTGACCTTTCCAGGCGATCCATTGCCGTACTCAGGAATTTTTGCCGCATCACGGCAGAGCCATAGAAATCAAACCGGATCAGATCTGCAAGGCTGTCCCTGGAAATCGACAACGGGTAGGTTTTGACACCGGTCTTTTTCTCGGAATATCGATACACTCCCGCAGAAAAAATGGGGGCTTGACGTGCTCGTTCGGCCATCCCGCGAAAGCCGAGAGTCCTTATTTCGGCCACGTTACGTAACGTCGCCCGGGCTGCAATCGGGTCGATGCCGATCTTTTCCATGTGATTTTTCAGGAAGCGCCGTCCGAAGACCAGAGCCTCGTTGCTCCAGCGCGCCCTCATGGCGTCATGAACTCTGAGCTCGAACACCACGTCGTGCGCTGTCGCAAGATGTTCCTTGAATCGATTGCCTCCCGGCGTCAGATCGAGAAACTTCAAACCTTCCTGTGCCATTTGCGTTTGAAGCATCATCAGATGGAGACTTCCCGGAGAGTGGGATGAAAGGAAGGGCGAATGGGAAGGGATGCCAAGGTGAAGAGTATGTTCCTTGCTTATCAATCCGCAATGCGATGCGGCGATTCTTTCTCCCGCCCGCAATACAGTGGCATGCAATAAGCCCTGCTTGTGTAATTCAATGTGAAACGGTTTTTTTAGTGGATCGCTGAAGAAAGGAGTCACGCCATAGGTTGCGCCCTGCCGCACGTCATACTGATTGCATATCTCATTGAAAAGATTGCTGAATTCGGCGGGATCGGTAATCCGCTCGAAGCGTAGCTTTCCGTACTTTTCAAGCAGGCTGCAATTTCGTCTGACATATTTCTTTTTCAATTGCGCGTGCGCCGCATCGACATCGATCTTGAGCAATGGGCAGCGATGGCTGATCAAAACGCAGCGCCAGTGGAGTTCAGGGTCGTCCGCAAACCAGCCGACCGGAGTATCGGGCGGAAGATATCTGAGCACCAGATCGATGCCGGGAAATTGTGCGCGAAGCATGCGTATGGCGAGGGTCATGAATGTCCTGTCGCCATGCTCTGTTTCTAGCCAGCATTGATATTCAGCCTGTACTTCCCCTGCTCCGACCAGCCGCCTCCCATCCTTGGTCAAAGCGAGCGTCAGCAGTCCTATCAGCTCGCCATCCTTGTTTCGCGCAATCACCGCCACGGGCAAGAAGGCTTGCATATAAAGCTTGTACCAGGACAAGACAAAATCCGGGTGCTGGCATGACGTCGCCCAGGAACAGCTTTGATAGAGCGTCTTCCACTTTGACCTCAATTCCTCGGTATCTAGGTATGCCAACACTTTTTCCCCAAGATACAGTTCCAGACCGCTGTTCTTCACTTCAAGGGAATTAGAGGCATGCCGAGTTGCAAGCCTTTTGAAAAATAGAGAAGTCATTGATACTTTGGCCGTGTAATCAATATTCAATGTGGCAACACATATGATCCGTTCATCTACTTTCATTTATTCAATTCATAAGCGCCTAATGATGACAGTGGAGCAAAGTTTAACGTCACAAAAGCGGTAACGCCCGCTGTGCCCACCGTCCAGCCATTCACCGTCATTTCTTGCGCACATACACAATGGTGCAACCTCATCCTGTGCAATTGCCCTTCCGACAAAAAACTTCTTGGCTGAACATCAACTATCAGAAAAATTCGTTCCGACCAGAAACCATTTCGAAGGGGAAATACTCTAAACAAGCATTTCCACAATGCAATTTCAGGGAGGGCAATGAGCAAATTTATTCATCAGGAACCAAACCATCAACGCCGCAAGTTGCTGCTTGGAGCGCTGGCAGCCAGTGCCACCGGGCTACTACAGGCATGCGGCGGCGGTAGCGGCTCAGTTGCATCTGCGGCGGCAAGCAATTCGGATATCGCGATCGACAGCGCTGCATGTCTGCTTGCCGACAGCACGGTAGTGACATCGGTGCCACCCAACCAGGTCAACCTGGCGGACTACGGCGGCGTGCCCGGCGCCGCGGCAGCCACCATCAAAAGCGCCTTCACCCAGGCCTTCACCCGCCT